>JALWRO010000236.1:0-2990 GCA_027080605.1 Campylobacterales bacterium | reverse complement strand
AAGTGGCTGGGCGGTTTCAAAAAAGACGGGGAGGATTTCACTACGCTGGACGGATTGAAAGAGGTACTCGGGGCGCATTTCGATCTGATTCATACGCGTGATATTCCGTTTGTGATCAAAGAGACGGCGCGTAAGTACCAGCATACGATCGCGCAGATGACCGTATGGGAAAAGCGTTCATGAAGTTTGATTTTGACCGGATCGTTTCACGGGAAGGGACACACAGCGAAAAGTATGCAGCGCGATTGGAGAAGTTCGGCAGGGAAGATGTGCTGCCGCTTTGGGTGGCGGATATGGATCTGCCGACCGCACCCGCGATTCAAAAGGCGCTTCTGGAGCGGATGGAACACCCCGTTTACGGTTATACGGCATATCATGAAGGGTATTTCGACGCGATCACCGGCTGGATGCGAAAAGAGCACGGCTGGGAAGTAGAAACATCGTGGGTGGTACCTGTTTCGTCGATCGTTACGGCGCTGGCGCTTTCGGTTGAGGTGTTCAGTGAAAAAGGGGACGGTGTGTTGATTCAGCCGCCGATCTATCCGCCTTTTTACAGTGTTGTGCGCCATCAGAAACGCAAAGTATTGGAAAATGTGCTGGTTCCGAAAGAGGGGCGTTATCGGATCGATTTTGCGGATTTCGAAGCCAAAGCGAAGGAGGCGAAACTCTTTCTGCTCTGCTCCCCGCACAATCCGACAGGACGAGTCTGGGAACGGGAGGAGCTGGAGCAGATGGTTCGGATCTGCCGTGAACACGATGTGCTGATCATCAGCGATGAGGTACACGCGGATCTGGTTTATGAAGGATACCGCCATATTCCCGTTGCCTCTTTGAAGGGTGCGGGGGAGATCACCGTCACGCTCAACGCCCCCTCCAAAACTTTCAATATCGCGGGAATCGTGACGGCATATGCGATGATCCAAAATGACAGACTGCGCCGCAAGTTTTCCGAAATCTTCAGACGTTACTATCTCAGCGAAGCCTCCCTCGTTTCCCAGACTGCGACAATTGCCGCCTATACCGAAAGTGATCTGTGGCTCACGGAACTGCGACGTTATCTTTCCGAAAATCTGGCATATCTTCATGAGCGTCTGAAACAGATGCCCAAAATCGTACCGATGCCGATGGAATCAACTTTTCTGTTGTGGCTTGATTGTCGCGGACTTGGAATGGACGATGAAAAATTGCAGGCGTGGTTTGTGCATAAAGTGGGGATTGGTCTGAATCCGGGCATCTCATTCGGCACAGGCGGTTCGGGTTTTATGCGACTTAACTACGCCGTATCCCGTCAGGTGCTCGAAGAGGCGATGGATAAATTGCAAAAGGCGTACGATGGAATATAGCGGCTATCTGGAGAAGATCGCGAAATGCAACCGTTACAACGGTGAGGAGAAAATCCCGTTTCTCGTTGACGGTAAGCGTGTGGGAGAGGTGAAAAAGAGGTATATTTCGTATCTGTTGCAAAGCGGTGTTTTTGTGCAAAAAGACGGGTATATCACACTTCATGAAAGCCTGAAAAGTTTTGCAACACGTACCGAAGCGTTGACGAAATTTGCCAAAAATGCCCTGAACGACGGTATAACCGACTCTTTCATGAACGAGCCTTATGCGGTGCTGGAAACCCTCTCTGCAAAACCGTGTTGTCTGGTGGACAGGGCGATATCATCACTGCTGGGGCTGATTGCGTTTGGACAGCATCTCAACGGTTTTGTGCGTACGAAAGAGGGGTTGAAAATGTGGATCGGCAGGCGTTCTTACAACAAAGGACACGAACCGGGAAAACTTGACCACCTTGTCGCAGGCGGTCTGCCTTACGGCATTTCACTGCGCCGAAATCTGGAAAAAGAGTGTTACGAAGAGGCGGGCATCTCCCCCGAACTGGCGCAAAAAGCGATTCCCGTCGGGTATGTCTCTTATCGGTTTGACTATACACGTGGCAGCAATCGGGATATCGTGTACTGTTACGACCTCGAACTTCCTGAAAGCTTCATACCGCGATGTACTGACGGAGAGGTCGAGGCGTTCTATCTCATGAAGATCGAAGAAGTGGCGCAACTCGTGCGGGAAACGGATGCATTTAAACAAAACTGCAATCTGGTGATTATCGACTTTCTGGTTCGCCACGGCTATCTGGAACCGGAGAATGTGGGGTATGTGGAAATTGTGAACGGGTTGAGAAAAGGGAATTTTCAGGCAGAAGGCAAAACATAAAGATGCAAAGATTTGTGTTATAATTGTATAAATAGTTTTGAAAGGAGTCGGTTGTGACCAAAGAGGATATATTGCACTATCTCTCTACACATAAAGATGAGTTTTATCGCAAGTTTAATATCACAAAACTGGCACTGTTTGGATCTTATGCAAGAGGTGACGCAACGGAAAGCAGTGATATTGATATTTTAGTCGAGATTGAAAAAGATACACAAAATATACATGATAAAAAAGAAGCGTTCAGAGCGTTGATTGAAAATGCATTGCACAAAAGAGTGGATATCGCCAGGGAAAAATATTTAAAACCGTTAGCCCGGGAAGCGATAGAAAAAGATATTTGCTATGTCTAAAAACAGGCTTAGCCTCTTGTCCATACTTGAAGCTATTGATAAAATAGATGCTTATTCAAGTGATTTTGAAGATGGAGAAACATTTTACTATGACAGTAAGAGTTTTGATGCAACGATGATGCAGTTTATTGTGATCGGTGAGATGATAGACAAACTGGATGAAAATTTTAAAAGAGAGAATCCTCAGGTTGCATGGGTCAAAATTATTACCGCACCAACTAAATATCTAAACGTTTGAGAGAACGAGATGAGGTGAGATGTGCGTGAAAAAATATGCAGGACTAGCCGTAGCTAATGCAAAGATTTTTTCAGGTGCAGATTGCCTCATATCGTTCTCCCCGAAGGGTGTAGCACTTTCGTCCATACTCTGCGTTAGATTTTTTCGAATTCGCTAAGGCGAGTCCTTCAAAAATCTGCCTTGATTATGAA
>JALWRO010000235.1 GCA_027080605.1 Campylobacterales bacterium | reverse complement strand
CTCCAAATCGCTGGGGGATAAGCTGCTTATTGACGATTTCAGTTTGCGGATTTTACAGCAGGACAAGATTGCGATTGTCGGAAAAAACGGTGCAGGGAAATCGACGCTTCTGAAACTGTTGCTGGGCGATCTCCAGCCGGACAAAGGAACGATCAAACGGGGGGAATTTACGATAGGTTACTTTGACCAGCAGCGGGAGATGCTGGATGACGACAAGAACCTGATTGAGACGTTTTGCCCCAACGGGGGTGATCGGGTCGATGTGCGCGGGAAAAATATGCACGTGTATGGTTATCTGAAAAACTTTCTGTTTCCCAGAGAGCATCTGGATAAGAAGGTCGGGATTTTGAGCGGCGGGGAGAAGAACCGCGTGGCGCTGGCGTTGTTGTTTACGAAGAAGTACGATTGTTTGATTTTGGATGAGCCGACGAACGATCTGGATATTGCGACGATCAATATTTTGGAGGAGTATTTACAGAGTTTCGACGGGGCGTTGCTGTTTGTGTCGCATGATCGCTATTTTGTGGATAAGATTGCGAAGAAGTTGTTGATTTTTCGCGGTGCGGGGCAGGTGGAGGAGAGTTACCAGAGTTACAGTGAGTATCTGGAGATTGAGAAGGAGTTGAAGTCGCTGGAGGATTTTTCGCGGGAGGTGGCGTCGAAGTCTCAGGAGCCGAGGCGTGAGCGAAACCGGACGGCGAAGTTGAGTTATAAAGAGAAGCGGGATTATGAGGAGTTGCCTGCGAAGATGGAGGTTCTGGAGGAGAGGATTGAGGCGTTGAAGGGGTGTTTGTCGGATCCGGGGTGTTATCAGGAGAAGGGGTTGCAGGTGGTTCATGAAGAGCTTGTGGCGGTTGAGGGGGAGTATGAGGAGATGGTGGAGCGTTATCTGGAGATCGAAGAGAAGATCGAAACGCTGGGGATTACTGTCTGAGATATCGTTCTTTTTTACGATATACTCATCCAGGAGAGTTTTGTTTTTTCCTTCGGATTGATACTCCGATTTTTAAAAATGCAAAACTCGCTGCGCTCAAACAGTTGCATTTTTGCCTGGCGGCACAAAATCTCCGGATCTAAAAACAAAAATCCTTCCTTCGCATATCGTAAAAAAGAACGATACCGCCTAATCAACTATAATTCGCTATAATCCGAAATTGCTAAAAAGGTTTCATGAAGTAATATAATAAGATTCTCAAATCGCGGGGAGGATTTGTCCTCTTTTTGTATTACTTCATGAAACCGAAACAACGAAATAAAAACAAAACAAAAAGGAAATATATTATGAAAGTATTATTGATCAAAGATGTGAAGAGTCTGGGTAAGGCGGGTGAGATTAAAGAGGTGAAGGATGGTTACGGGCAGAATTTTTTGATTGCAAAGGGGTTCGCGAAGCGTGCGACGGATGAGGTGATCGAGGAGTGGAAAAAAGAGCAGGAGGAGATGAAGCGGCGTGAAGCGGAGGAGATTGCGCGGTTGCAGGAGATCGAGAAAAAGCTGGGTGAGATCAAAGTGGTGATCAAACACAAGCTGGGTGCGAACGGCGCGCTTTACGGGGCGGTGACGAAAGATGAGATCGCCGAGGCGCTTAAAGCGCAGGAGGGGATTGAGATCGACAAGAAATCGATCGAGATCAAGCATCCGATCAAGACGGCGGGGAATTTCGATATCTCCGTGAAGCTGGGGCATGGGATTCATGCGCATATGAATTTAGAGATTGTGGGAGAGTAGATGTTTCACGCAACGACGATACTTGCCTGTAAAGGCGACAACAAAGCGGTGATCGGCGGTGACGGGCAGGTGACGTTTGGCAATGCTATTTTGAAGTCCAACGCGACGAAGATCCGCAAACTCTATAACGGCAAAGTGATTGCGGGGTTTGCGGGTTCGACAGCGGATGCGTTCAATCTGTTCGATATGTTCGAGGGTATTCTGGAGCAGAAGAAAGGGGATCTGTTGAAGTCTGTCATCGAGTTTTCCAAAGAGTGGCGCAAGGACAAATATATGCGTCAGCTCGAAGCGATGATGATCGTGCTCAATACGGACAACATCTTCATTCTCAGCGGAAACGGGGATGTCGTGGAGCCGGAGGACGGAAAGATCGCGGCGATCGGCAGCGGCGGGAATTTCGCGATTTCCGCGGCGCGTGCGCTGGATCGTCATGCGGATCTTGACGAAGAGGTGCTTGTCAGAGAGTCGCTTTTGATTGCGAGTGAACTCTGTATCTATACCAGCGACAAAATCAAAACATTTACATTAACCAAAGAGGATGCTTCATGAATATGACACCAAAAGAGATTGTCTCTTATCTGGATCAGTATATTATCGGGCAGTTTGAGGCGAAAAAGGCGATCGGTATCGCACTGCGCAACCGTTACCGCCGGATGCAGCTTGACCAGGAGATGCAGGAGGAGATCAGTCCGAAAAATATTTTGATGATCGGTTCGACGGGTGTGGGTAAAACGGAGATTGCCAGACGACTGGCAAAGATGATGAACCTGCCGTTTGTCAAAGTCGAAGCGAGTAAATATACCGAAGTCGGTTTTGTCGGGCGCGATGTGGAGTCGATGGTCAGAGATCTGGTCATGGCGGCGATCAATCTGGTCAAAGCGGAGCACAAAGAGAAAAATAAAAGCGCGATTGACGATTATGTCGAAAAGAAGATTGTTGAAAAACTCCTGCCGCCGCTGCCTGCGGGTGCGAGTGAGAGCAAAAAGGAAGACTACAAACGCAGTTTCGAAAAGATGCGTCAGAAACTGCGCGACGGGGAGCTGGACGATCTGGAGATCGAGATTGAAGTGAGCGGAGGAATGGGAGAGATCGGTGATACTTCCATGCCGCCGGAGATGATCAAAGTGCAGGAGAGTTTCATGAAGATACTCTCTTCCCGTACCGAAAGTGTCAAAAAAGAGATGAAAGTCAAAGATGCCAAAGAGGCGCTCAAAGGCGAGGCGAGTGAGAAACTGCTGGACTTTGAAGCGGTCAAAAGCGAAGCGCTGGAGCGGGCGCAGAACGGCGGGATTATTTTTATCGACGAGATTGACAAAATTGCCGTCAGCGCCAAGTCTCAGAGCCGTCAGGATCCCAGCAAAGAGGGTGTGCAAAGAGATCTGCTGCCGATTGTGGAGGGGAGCGATATCAACACCAAATACGGTGTGGTAAAGACCGACCATATTCTCTTTATCGCGGCGGGTGCGTTTCACCTGACCAAACCGAGCGATCTGATTCCCGAACTGCAGGGGCGTTTTCCGTTGCGCGTGGAGTTAAGTTCACTCTCGGAAGAGACACTCTACAAAATTCTCACCCAGCCGAAAAATTCTCTGCTTAAACAGTATGAAGCGCTGTTATCGACCGAAGGTGTGGAACTGGTGTTCGAAGATGACGCGATCCGGGCGATTGCGAGGATTTCCCAGCTTGCCAACGAAAAGATGGAAGATATCGGCGCCAGACGGCTGCACACGGTACTCGAGCGCGTCATAGAAGATATCAGTTACGATGCTGATGAGCATAAAGGGGAGAAGATCGTCGTGACAGAAGCGCTGATTCATGAAAAGCTCGACGATGTGGCGAGTGACGAGGATCTCTCAAGGTATATCCTGTGAGTTGTGACACAACCCGCGCCGGTTTTGTCGCAGTTGTCGGACGTCCCAACGCAGGCAAGAGTTCCCTGCTGAACTTCTTTGTCGGGGAAAAACTGGCGATGGTTTCCCACAAAGCCAACGCCACCCGCAAACGGCTCAATATGATCGCCATGCAGGATTGTTGCCAGATGATCTTCGTCGATACGCCGGGTATTCATGAAAGCGAACGGCTCATGAACCGGTTTATGCTCGAAGAAGCTCTCACAGCGATGGGCGATGCGGATTTGATCCTCTTCCTCTCTCCGGTGACCGATAGTCTCAAAGAGTATGAAAACTTTTTGCGGCTCAATAAAAAAAATATTCCCCATATTGTGCTTTTGACCAAAGTAGATGAAGTCAAAAACGAAAAAGTGTTGCAAAAGATCACGGCGTTTCAGAAGTATCAGGAACAGTTTCTGGAACTGATTCCCGTTTCGATCAAACGAGGTACCGACAAAAGTGCGGTATTTTCGACCATTTGCAAACATCTGCCCGAGCACCCTTACTACTACGATCCTGAAATTCTGACGACTGACAAAATGAAAGATATCTATAAAGAGTTGATCAGAGAAGCAGTATTTGAAAAAACCTCTAAAGAAATTCCCTATTTCACCGATGTAGTGATTGAGAGGGTTGAAGAGCTGCCGGATCTCGAGAAAATTTACGCACAGATTGTGGTGGAGAAGAAGAGTCAAAAGGGAATTGTCATCGGTAAAAACGGTGAAACTCTCAGACGTATCGGACACCATGCGCGTAAAATGATCGAAGAACTCAACGGCAAAAAGACATTTTTAAAGCTCTTTGTAGTTGTGAAGCACGGTTGGACAAAAGATAAAAAATCTTTGGGAGAACTCGGCTACAACTTCTAGAACAAGCTTTTAAAGCGGTTCTGCAACCCTATTAATCTAATTGGTAGGTAGTTGTAATGTTAAAAAAGAGAATGATCGATCGGCGTAAACGAAGTATCGTTACACTTGATCCCTACTCGCTGAAATCGTATCTCTACAGGGATAATCTCATTGCCGAAGAGAGTGTCAAAAAGTTCGATGACCGGGCTTTTTATATCTCATATGTGCAGACCAAAGATATTATCTCATCGACGGTTGATGTTGAAATCGGTGTGAGTGATGAAGAACTCGATGATGTGATTGAAATCAAAGCGTATGATGAACTGGGGCTGGAGGGAGACAAAGAGTACTCTATTTTCCATTTTCAGTCAAACCAGAATGACGGTGAATTCAGAGTTTTTAACGTCATCGCCATTGATACGGATGTCTTGAATGGAATTTTCGGGGAACTGAAGCATATTAAATATATCGACTACATTACCGCTGCGCCGTTTTTGATGAAATCCCTCTATCAGCGTAACTTGCTGACACCGGACAAAACGGATTGTTTTGTCTATTTTCATAAAGATGATGCATTTGTGACGATTTACAAAGACGGCGAATATGTCTTTTCCAAATCGATCAAATATTCACTGGGGTATATTTCCGACACATTTGCCAAAGAGCTTGGAAAGCGTATCGACGAAAAAACTTTTTTCGAAATGTTGCGAAGAAACGGTATGCAGCACGAGAACAGTGCCTATCAGCAACAGCTCATGAAGATTTTCGGAGAGCTTTTTGTTTATATCAACGATGTTATTCTCTACGCCAAACGTGCATACCGTCTTGAAACGATCGATCAGGTCTATATCGGTACGGAGATCGGAAATATTGCCGGAGTGGAAGAGTTTTGTTACAACTATATCTCATTGCCTACGAAATATCTCGATTTTAAAATCTCCAAAAATGCCGCTGAAGTAGAGATTGAACCGCTGCATACGATGATGATCGAAACCGCAGTGACTTATCTGGAAGATCGTGACGATACCCATAATATTTCTGTTTTCAAAAGACCGCCGCCGCTCAATCAGCGTGCCAGTGGAAAGCTGATTCAGGTAGTTGCTGCGAGTTTGGTACTCTCTCTGGCGTATCCCGCCTATCAATTTGTCTATGAAAAGATGTTTTTGCAAAAAGAGCTTGCACAGTTGCAGGCGCAGCACCGTACATTGTCGCAAAAGAGTGCACAGATCAAAGCGGCGCTGAGCCAGGTAAACAAAGAGAAAAAAGAGATCGATACCAAACTGGCGGCAAAAACGAAAGATCTGGATTTTCGTACCAGTCTGCTCAAAGAGATTTATAAAAAGAAAGTCAACTATCCAATGAAAGCGAAGATTTTGACTGATCTGTTCAAGCGTGTGAATGAGCACCACGCCAAAGTGGTCGAAACGGATGAACAGAACAATACCATGGTCATCACCGTGCGCAGTCCCAAAGACAAATATATTACGGAGTTGATTGAAGATATTTCCAAAGGGAAAAATTACGATGTCAGTACGGAGTTGATTCAAAAAGATGATAATAGCTCGTATTATCAAAGTGCGATAAAGGTGGGATTAAATGGTCAATTCAGTCAATAAAAAAGATATTTTCAGTCAGATTGACAACTTTTTTGCCGAAAAAAAGCCGTCGGAAGTGTCGATGTTCTATTTTGTCGCAGCACTGCTGATAGCCTATGTGGTCTACCAGTTTATCTATCTGGAGACGGACAGACAGCTACAGGCGACACAAAACCGTATTGTGCAGATTAAAAGCAAAATCAATCAGGAACGTAACTATCTGGCGCAAAATACGCCGCAGAAAGTGGCGATGCTGCGTAAAGTGGTGAAGGAGAAGAAAAAGCAGTTTGACGATGCACTCTATAAAATCAGCTATGTCGACAATACACTGACAGAACTTTCGTATCTGCTTTTCGATGATGAAAACTGGGCGAAATTTGTGGACAATATTTCTGCACTGGCGAAGAAACACCATGTCGAGATCAAAGAGATCGGAAACAAGTTTTTCAATCCTACCTATCAGAAGATCACGCATGTGGTCGTGGTCAATGTCGTTTCCAAAGCGAACTTTACCAATCTCATGAAGTTTATTAACGAGATTGAAGAGTCCCCGCTGGTGATCGATATCGATCAGTTGAAAATGTTCAAACCGGATGACAAAGTGAAGAGTGAATTTAGAATAGCAGTATGGGGGATGAAGTATTGATGAAAAAGTTATGGTTGATACCCCTGGCGGGTATGGTAAGTACACTTTTGGGTGCTTCGGATCCGAAAGAAAAACCGCAGCATCTGGCTTTGATCAAAGATTATCAGATGATGTTCAAGCGGATCGGAGAGCAGCGGATCGGTGCTGCAGTCAAAAAGATAGAAGCGGTACGACCGCCTTTTGTACGATTGAAGCCCGAAGAGAAGGCAAAAGTGATTGTCAAAAAAGATGGCACCAAAATTGCTGTGAAAGCCAAAGCGGAGTTTGAGTTGCAAGCGATCATGAACAACCGTGCAAAGATCAGCGGCAAATGGTACAAAGTCGGTGACAAAGTCGACGAATATACACTTGCGACGGTGCAGACCGGCAGTGTGTTTTTACAAAACAATGAATTTAAAAAAAGATTAACTTTGAGGAAAGAGAATGAAAACATCATTATTAAATAGCATCAGACACGGTGTAGTAACCGGATTGCTTCTTGTCAGCGTCTCGGCTGTGACACTTGAGGCGAAGAGCTGCAGTCACCGTGCTTTCAATATCAAAGTTTCCGAAGAAGTGGCAACGAGTGAAATTCTGAATCAATTGAGCAACGAGTGCAGTTTCAGTATTGTGCTTAAAGACAGTCTTGCCAAAGAGAAACTTTCGCAAAAGCTTTACGGTGTCAATATCAAGCAGATGCGGCTCAGTGAGATTTTTGATGTATTGATCAGTGCGAAAGGGCTTGATTATGATTTCGACAATAATCTTTTGACGATCAGCGGACTGAAGACCAGGACGTTTAAAATCGATTATGTCAATACCGAAAGAAGCGGGGTGAGCAATACCGACATCTCCCTGACCGGTGATACCAGCGGGGCAGAGGCATCCGGCGGTGCAGACGGCGGTGGAAAGGGTGGCAGTCTCTCTACCGGTGCGACGATCAAGTCGAGTGACAATTTCAGTTTCTGGAAAAATATGGAAGCGGAGATCACGAGTATTCTCAATGCGACGGAAGAGAAATCCAAAGTCAAACCGATTATCAACCGTGAAGCGGGCTTGATTACCGTAACCGGAACATCGGAGCAGATCAACAGGGTATCGGCATATATTCATGAAATGATGAAACGTCTGCACAGACAGGTGTTGATCGATGTCAAAATGCTCTCTGTAACACTGGATAACTCCAGACAGACCGGTGTGAACTGGGGTGAGTTGTATAAACTGCAAAATATGCAGATGGCGTATGAGATTTTAAATACGGATAACCTTAAACAGTTGACTGACAATAAGATCGAAGAGTTTGGAGACGGTAATCCTTCCGCACATCCGACATTTATTCGTCTGAGCGGAAATACCGGCATTACCGATGTGGTCAAGTTTCTGAAAACCCAGGGGGATGTCACGGCGATTTCCAATCCGAAAGTGGTGACCCTGAACAACCAGCCGGCAGTATTCAGCTCCGGAGACCAGCTCTATTACAAGCTTTCTTCCAGCTCCAGACAGACCGGAAGCAATGCTGCAACGGAGACATTCAACAATGAAGTCGTTAAATCTGTATTTGCCGGTGTCTTGCTTGATATTACACCGGAGATTACCGATGACAATGAGATTATTCTCAAGATCAATCCGTCGATCAGTTCTGTCAAATCGCGTGTCAAAACAGATGATAACGGTGTCAGAAGATTGCCGCCGGATCTTATGAAGAAACAGATCTCATCTGTCGTCAAACTGCGTGACGGTGAAAAAGTGATACTGGGTGGTCTGATCAGCTCCAAAAAAGGGCTGGAGACAACCAAAGTGCCGATTCTCGGGAATATTCCACTGCTTGGATATGCATTTCAGCAAAAGAAAGTGAGTGAAATAAGAGAAGAGTTGATTGTAATCATTACGCCGCATATCATCAAACGCGGACGCATTGACGCACACCCTGTTTCACTCAAAGATCTCGGGTATGAGAAGATTAAATATTAAATAACGAAAGAGGAGAAACGGCTATGAGAATTAATCGTATTACAGACAATCACCACTCTATCTTCGATGACAGAGAATTTGTCAGAAAATTTGCGTTATTGCTGGGATTGATTACGGCTGTTTCTCTCTTTTTGATTTATCACAGCTTTCATGAAGTGAATGCACTGGCAGCTTATCACCCCTCCAATACTGCAAAAGCACCGCTTTCACTCTCAGCAGTGGAGCGGGAGATGAACGGCAATGTAATTGCTCTGGATAAACTGGAAGGAGATGTGGACGATCTTGTGGATCAGGATCTTCAGGCTCTGGATGCGCTGGAGCAGAAATCGGCGACTGCTACTGCATCGGCAAAAATCAAAGCGCCGGGGAAAGCAAAAAGTAAAGGGATCGTCATTACATCGGTGGAGATACCACACAAAAGAGCCGTGCGGCGTTCTATGAAATCTTTGCGTAAAAAGTTTTACGCTACCAACAATGTCAAATATGCTTTGGAAATTGCAGCGCGCTATTACGGTGCGAAGCAGTATCGAAGAGCGTTGAAATGGGCATTGATTGCCAATGAAGTGGATGAGAAAAAACCGGAAAGCTGGATTTTGTTTGCAAAAACGAAGATGAAGATGGGGAAAAAGCAGGATGCCCTCAATGTGCTGAAAGCCTATTTGAAAACATATAGTTCTGCAAAAGTCTCTCGCTATCTGAAGAAGATTACAGCGAGCTAAAAGAAGGTATGATGAAAGAGCGAAAAGCGTTAAGTGTTGTAGACTTTTTATACGAAAACAAAATTATTTCCCAGGATACCCTCCTTGATATTGAGAAGGAGCTTGAGGATAGTGGTGATGATCTCGGATCGATTTTGATCCGCCGCAAACTGGTTACGACAGAGACACTCAATATCCTGCTGATTGAAGCATTTAAAAACGGTTTAATTCTGCTTCATGATATTTATGAACATTTTACGATCGATCTCGATAAATTTCTGGAGCTGTTTGCCCGAAATACGAAAACCGATTTTGTCGATCTCTACTCTCAGGAAGTCAACTATGCGCTGGGTGCCAAAGCGGGGTATCAAAAACTGAGTAAGCTGGGAATCCTCCCCTACAAAGAGGATGATATCAATATTTATGTGGCAGTCAAAGATCCTTTCGATATTTCGCTTCAAGAGCAGTTGCACCGTATTTTTCGTAACAAACTGATTAAAATCGCCATTGCCAATCCGGAGCAGATCGACAAGCATCTGCACAATATCGAAATCAGCGAGAGTGTCAAAGATTTGATTGCCGATATACGGCAGGAGTTTACCTCTAAAGCGGCGACCGATGTCGAGGAGAGTTCCGGTATTCTCAAACTGATAGAGTTGATTTTGAAAACGTCGATTATCAGCGGGGGAAGCGATATTCATATCGAGCCGACGGAGACCAACTGTATTGTACGTTCGCGTATCGACGGTATGCTCAAGGAGATTTTTGTTTTTGACCGCGATATCTATCCGCCGCTCAGTTCGCGTATCAAACTGCTTGCCAATCTCGATATCGCCGAAAAGCGAAAGCCGCAGGACGGTCGTTTCTCCGCGACGATTATGGAGAAACATTACGATTTCAGGATTTCGACGCTGCCGATTATGACGGGTGAGTCGATTGTACTGCGTATTCTCGACAAATCGAAAGTCATGATCAAACTCGAAGATCTGGGAATGCACCCTGAAAACTATCAAAAATTCAGAAATGCCATGTCGGCACCGTACGGGATTATCTTTGTTACGGGACCGACGGGATCAGGTAAAACGACGACACTCTATGCGGGTATGAATGCGATCAAAGATGTCAAGAAAAAAATGATTACGGTGGAAGATCCGGTCGAGTACCAGATGAATCTGATTCAGCAGGTGCAGGTCAATACCAAAGCGAATTTGACATTCGCTACGGCGCTGAGGTCGATTTTGAGGCAGGATCCCGATATCATCATGATTGGTGAGGTCAGGGATAAGGAGACGCTGAAAATTGCGATTGAAGCTTCTTTGACCGGGCACCTGGTCTTTTCGACACTCCATACCAACGATGCTGTCAGTGCGATTACGCGGATTGTCGATATGGGGATTGAAGCCTATCTGATCTCCGGTGCCCTGGTGGCGATTCAGGCACAGAGATTGATTCGTAAAGTTTGTCCGCACTGTAAAGTCAAAACAGAGCTTCCCGAAGATGTACTGGAAGAGATCAAACCACTGATTCCGGAGCATTATCAGTTTTACAAAGCCAGAGGGTGTGATAAATGCAACAATACCGGTTATACGGGACGGGAAATGATTTCAGAAGTACTGGTGATCGATGATACGATTCAGAGTATGATAGCCAGAGGCGCTTCGAAGGAGGATATCGCAAAATATGCGGATGAGAACGGATTTATCTCTATGTTCAAAGATGCAGCGGTACGTGCGGCAAACGGTAAAACAACGATAGAAGAGGTATACAGGGTGGCGAAATCATGAAGTATTTTGAAGTAAATTATATTCGGCAGGGAAAACGCGGTACCGAACTGGTGAAAGCGGTGAGTCGAAAAGATGCTATTTTGATGACCAAAGCGCGTATTACCAACGGTACGGTACTCAAAGCCTATGAAGTTTCCGCCCCGCTGGAGGCGAGATTTGCGGATATGAAAGAGAGTATTTTCGGAGCCATGACCAAAAAGAAGATCAAAGTTGAGGCTCTGATCTCAGCCATACGCCAGCTTGCGGTCATGACAAATGCGGGTATCTCCATTCATGACAGTATCCGGGAAGTGACCAAGGCGACGGTGGACAAAGATCTCAAAGAGATTTTTGAACAAATCGATGAAGATTTGAATGCCGGAAAGAGTTTAACCGAAGCGATGATTCCCTATAAATATCAGGTAGGTGACATTACCATCGCGATGATTGAACTGGGGGAAAATACCGGTAATATGTCTGAGTCTCTGACAAAGTTGTCGGAAGTGCTTGAAGAGATGATGGAAAATGCCAAAAAACTGAAATCGGCGATGCGTTATCCGACTACAGTGATTATCGCCATCGCCGTAGCGTTTACGATTTTGATGATGTACGTCGTGCCGAAATTTAAAGAGATTTTTGAAAAGCTCGGAGCGGATTTGCCTATGCCGACCAAAGTATTGCTCTTTTTGGAACACGCTTTGAATACCTACGGTTTATATATACTGATGGCAATTGTCGGTACGGTGCTGTACCATAAATATCTCTATAAAACGAATGACGATTACAAACGCAAAGTGGACAAATATATTCTTAAAGTATATCTGATCGGAAACGTGATATTCTTCGCTTCCATGAACCGTTTTATGTTGATCTTTACGGAATTGGTGCGGGCGGGTATTCCGATTGCCGAGGCGCTTGATACGGCGGTCATTACGATTGACAATGAAGAGATAAAGGATAAACTGGCATCTGTCAAAACGGCTGTGGAGCGGGGATCGAACCTCACCGAAGCGTTTGAGGAGACCGGGCTTTTTGAAGGAATGCTGATTCAGATGATCAAAGCGGGTGAATCCGGCGGTGCCCTGGACAAAATGCTGGAAAAAGTGAGTGACTACTATGCCAACCGTTTTAACGATATCATCGAAAATCTCTCTGCTTATATCGAACCGATTTTGATCGGATTCATCGCCGGTATGGTTTTGATGCTGGCACTGGGAATTTTCCTGCCGATGTGGGATATGGCTTCTGCCGTCAAACATTAAACAGAATAAAAGCCTTGTTTTGGGGATGCAGATGCAGTATCCCCGGGATATAGCAAAAAAGTCTGAAAATCCTCTTCTATAAATAAAATATTACTTAAAATTTATACTATACAAATATTTTTGAAATAGTTTAATTTATAGATATCTTAACCCATTTTTGTAAATATAAAAGTATATATTAAGGTCTAAATTAATATAATTTTACCTAAATAGCCATAATCGAGGTAGTATGTCACAAAAATACAGGCGTATCAAAGAGTATCTGATTCAGTTTCTCAGGGAAGAGACGTTCAAAACAGGTTTGAACGGTGGCGTAATGGCGCTTGATCATAGTTTGGACAGTGCTGTAACGGCTATTCTGGCAAAAGAGGCGTTCGGTAATCGTCTGCTGGTACTTATTTCACAGGAAGAGACGAAAAATGCACTGCTGAAATCGTTTTGCGAAAAGCGTGATATTCGTTATTTTACGATGGCGGAAGATGTGATAATCGGCTGCACTGCCCTTTTGGAAGAGGCAGACAGCGGTCGAAAAGAGGCTTTTGTATCAAGAGTACGTATGGCTGTTTTGTATGATACCGCATCACGGGAAAGGGCGTTGGTGCTTGGATGCAAGAACAAGAGTGCGCTGCTGCTGGGAGAGGGGACAGTACATGGTGATCTGGCATGTGCCCTCAATCCGACCGGCGATCTTTATCGCAGTGAAGTGGCAGAGTTTGCGGCATATCTTGGTGTGGACGATTTTTTCGGGACATCGGATGTTCCGGACAATGCCGAAGCGCTTGACAGCCTGCTCAAAGCCTTTATTGAGGAGCGGCTGAGCCGCGAAGAGTTGATAGCCAGGGGATATGACAGTGAAGCGGTCGATACCGTCATTGATCGTATTTACCACAATCAGTTTAAACATAAATTGCCGCTTGTCGCAAAACTGACATCACGTACCGTCGGTCAGAATTTACGATACCCGAGAGATATTAAATTATAAGGAGAAGTTGTATGAAAGAGATCCCGTTTTATTTACCCTCTATTGATCAGAATGAAAAAAATCTGATTCAGGAGGTTTTGTCCCTGAAAGGTGCTTCTAAAATAGAGGAGCTTGAAGATTTGATTTGTGAATATATCGGCTGCAAATATGCCGTGGCGACCTCCAGCTGGAGCGGGGCGATGCACCTGAGCATGTTTGCTCTGGAACTCAAACGCGGTGACAAAATCCTCTGTTCCGTTAACGCTCATCCGGCAGTTCCCGAAGCGGTGCGCCATTTTGATGCGGAACCTATTTTTGTCGATATCGAACCGGACAGTTTCAATATGGATCCCAAAAAGCTGCGTGAAGCGCTTGAAAAACATTTCCATAAAAAACTCAAAGCGGTTATTGTCACGCATGTGGGTGGACAGAGTTGTGATTTGGATGCCATTTATGAGATTGCCGACGAATACGGCATCAGAGTCATAGACGATGCTTCGATGGCACTGGGAAGTACCTACAAGGGGCAGAAAATCGGTACAACGGGATCGGCGATTACGACATTTGGTTTCAGTTCCAAAATGAAAAATAGTATTGCCAATGCAGGTATCATCGCAACGGATGACGAAGCACTTTTTGAAAGAGCGAAGCTGATCCGCCACCATGCTATCGAAGCGAAAGAGTGGGATAAACACGGCAATATCGGGTATGTATATGATGTTATCGATATCGGTATCGGCTATGAGAGCAGCGAACTCGATTCGGCATTTTCTATTGCCCAGTTGCAAAAAGCGGATGAGCAAATTCAACGCAGACGTGAGATTGCCGAAATTTACAACAAAGAGTTGGCGGGTGTGCCGCATATTACACTGCCTGTAAACCTGATGGAGCATACTTACAGTCTCTATATTGTCAAAGTCGATAAAAACAGAGACGATTTTGCAAGAGCGCTCAAAGAGCAGGGAATTTACACCGGACTGCATTTTGTTCCGCTGCATCTTTTGACCTATTACAAGCAGAAGTACTCCCTGCGTGTCAACGATTTTCCGGCTGCACTGACCAACTATCAGCAGATTCTCTCGCTGCCATGCTATACCGGACTGAGTGACGATGATGTCAAATATATCTGTGATCAAATCAAAGAGATTTCGGCTAACAGAGGGTGAAACATCGTATCTATTTTTGGGTAGAGAGGTATCTCTTTCACCCAAACGGTTTTCAAAAGTTTATCTCATTTCTTCTCTATCCGCTGTCGCTGATCTATTGCAGTTATGTCATATTTCGCCGCAAATCGGCACATCCGAAAAATTACGGTATTCCGGTTATCAGTGTCGGTAATCTGATTGTCGGGGGAAGCGGGAAAACCCCTTTTACGATCGCTTTGGCAAAGAAGCTTCATGAAATCTCGGATGTGGCAATTGTACTGCGGGGTTACGGACGCCGCTCGAAAGGATTGATCGTTGTCAGCC
>JALWRO010000234.1 GCA_027080605.1 Campylobacterales bacterium | reverse complement strand
ACATCAAAAAAGATAAAAAATCTGCTGCGATAAATTTTGCAAAAGAGCTTAGAAAAAAAATCAGAGATTTGAATAATTATCCTTTTAAATATAGAAAGTCTGTATATTTTGATGATGAAAATATCATAGATATGATATATAAAGGATATACAATTACCTATGAAATCAATACTGAAAATGAAACCATAGAAATATTAGATATTTTTAATCAAAATAAACGTTAGATACAACAGAATATCGCTGTTAAACAAATCCATCACTCATACCGCAAACTCCACCACATGCGGTTTTTGAAAATAGAGATAATAGACAATATAGACAATCAACCCGATATAAAACGTTCCCAGTCCCACGAACATCCAGCCGATGCTGAAGATTTTCTTCTCTCCCCGTATGCTACGGTCGTCTTTGCGGGTGACGGTGTAGTGGTTTTGGTAGAGCATCTCTTCGAGGAGTTTGCGTTTCTCTTCGGGGGTGAGTCCGGTGTCGGCTTTGACTTTTTCGTAAAAGTCGGAAAAGATCGCTTCGTAGCTTTGCATCGCTTTTTTTTCGCGCAGCAGCCAGAAGATCCCTATGGGCAGGGAGAAGATCATGATAATGGTATTCATGAAATCTGTTTACTCGCTATGTGGTCTTCATGAAGGGTGATTTCACCTGCTTCGAGGAGGTTTGTCAGCGCTTTTTTCCACGCTTTTTTGCTAATGCCGAATCGCGCTCTGATCGCTTCGGCGTCGCTTTTGTAGGTAAAGGGGAGTGTTTTTGCGCTCCGGAGGGCGTCTCGTACGGTTTGGGTGGCGTGGTCCTCTCTGGCTTTGCCCTGCGGCTGGAGTGAGAGGTCGAGTTTGCCGTCATCGCGTATCTTTTTGACATACCCTTTTTTACGTTCGCCGATGGCTATTTTTTCGTAGATTTCATTGTGAAAGAGCATCCCTTCGTAGCGGTTTTCGGCGATCACTTTGTAGCCCATGGGAGTACGCGCGACGATGAGTATCTCCACTTCTCTGAGATTGCGTAGTTCTTTGGGGTTGTTGGCAAGGTAGCGTCCTATGCGTGTGTCCCCGACGAGGCGGTCGGTCTGTGCATCGTAGGCGACGTGGATGATGTAGCTTTTTCCTTTTTCGAGCGGATGTTTTTGCATCTTTTTGGGTACAAGAAGCTCTTTGGGCAGTCCCCAGTCCATGAAAGCGCCGAAAGGGACGATGTCGGTCACTTTCATGAGGGCAAATTCGCCTCTTTGGGCGAGGGGGCGCTCGGTGGTCGCGACGAGTCTGTCTTCGGAGTCGGTATAGACAAATACGTCGATCTCATCGCCGACGTGCATCTGTGACGTCACGTAGCTGTTGGGCAGCAGGACGCTCTCACCAGTCTCGTCGCATAAAAAGAGACCGTAGTCGCTTTCGCGGTCGATCCTGAGTCTGTTGGGAAGTCCGACCTGAATCTGTTTAGTCATGGTATTTGCCTTTGTGTTTGGGCGCGGAACTGTTCTGTTTGCGCTTTGTTTTCTGCAGCTGGTTGGCGCCGTGGAGTATCTCTTTTTTGATGTCGTCGATCTCCTGCTCTCCCTGCGGAAGGTTGGCGGTTTTTTCGACGTAGCGTTCGAGTTCGTTGAGGTAGGGGCTGTTGAGGCGTACTTTTTCGATCCCCTCCAGCGGTTTGAAGATCCGGTCCATATAGTCGTTGATCTCCTCTTTGGTCAAATCCTCTTTTTTGTTGACGAAACTGACGATACGGTTGAGAAAACGCTCCAGTTCCCGGGTGTATTTGGTGCGTTTGTACTTCTCTTTCTGCTTTTCGGTAAACATCAGAGCTTCACCAGTGTCGCGCCCATACCGCCCATATTGGCGGGTGCGTCGCTGAAAGATTTGATTTTCGGATGGCGTTTGAGAAACTCTTTGACAGCGTATGCCAGTTTGCCGGTTCCGATACCGTGGTAAATGAGGACTTCGTCATACCCGGTGACGAGGGCGTCGGAGAGATAGGCGTCGAGTTTATCGACCGCCTCTTCCGCGCGGAGTCCGTGCAGGTCGAGTTGTACGGAGGCGTGTGCTGGGCGCTGGACGGTGATGTTCGCTTTGGGTCTCTTTTTGGGTTTGGGCGGGTTTCCGCTGCGTCGCAGCTCTTTGAGGGGCACGCGCAGTTTCATGCCGTCTGAATCGATCATAGCTTCCTCTTTTTTGAGTGATACGATTTTTCCTTTGGTATTGCCGTAGCGTACAAAGTCGCCGACTTTGAGTGGGATCTTTTCATGAGCGATCTCTTGTTGTTTTGCGGCTTTCTGTTTTTGATGCGCTTTGTTCAGCAGGCGGTGGATTTGTGCGCTCTCTTTGCTGCGTGCCGCTTTTTTCGCCTCTTCGATCGCTTCATGATACTCTTTTTCGAGGGATGCTTTCACTTTTTTGAGTTGCTGGTCGCCTTCGTACTTCTGGTTTTGCAGCTGTTCGTTGAGCTTTTTGGTTCTGGAGATCTCCCGCTCCAGCTCTTCGAGTCTGCTTCTGGTTTGCAGTTCGAGGTCGATATTTTTCTGGATCAGCTCTCCGAGTTTCTCTTTGTCTTCGCCGTACACCTTTTTGGCTTCGGCGACGAGACTGGCGGAGATGCCGTAGCGCAGCGCGGTTTCAAACGCGTAACTTTTCCCAATGGTGCCGTAGAGAAAATCAAACATCGGTTTCTGGTACTTTTCGTCGTAAATTGCCGCGGCGAGTTCCACTTCGGGGTGGGTTGCCATCATCGCCGCGAGGCGTTTGTGGTGGGTGGTGATGATGATTTTCGCATCTTTGCGGCAGAGGTGTTCAAGGATCACTTTAAAGAGGGACGCCGCTTCGTCCGAATCGGTACCCAGCTCGATCTCATCCACGCCGGCGATGAAGTGGTTTTTGCCGAAAAGTCTGCTGAACTCCACCATCCTACCGGCGAAGGTGGAGATGTCGTTTTTGACCGACTGCGGATCGTCGATGATCGCGGCGATCTCCTTGAAATGCCCGATATGCGACTTGTGCGGATTGATGCGCATCGGCAGGAGGTATTTCGCCAGAAAAACGGCGGAGAGGATCGATTTGAGCAGCATCGTTTTACCGCCTGCATTGACACCGGTGATCATCAGAATCTTTTTGGAAAAGTCGATGGTGGTGGGTTTGGGATCGTGCAGGGCAGGGTGGGCGAAATCTGTCAAAACCACTTTTTTGTCGGAAGCGGGTTTGATAAACTCCAGCTCTCTGGCACGGGCGAAAAAGATACGCGCCTGATAGTGGTCGAAACGGTCAAACGCCTTGTTGATGAAGTTGAGAAACGGTTCGAAACGGTTGAAAAGGATCGAGATTTTCTTCTCATACTCGACGACCAGCTCTTCCCGCTGACTGAGAAGATTTGCCTGTGATTTTTTCAGGCTGCTGATGGCATCGGGTACGACGTAAAAATAGCCGCCGCTGCTGCGTCCGACGACGGTGCCTTTGAGAAAATGGTTGAACCCGCCGCGCACCAGCAGGGTTTCGCTCTCGTCGATGTAGTGGATCTGCCGGTCAACCAGGTAGGGGGCGAGTTTGGCGGTGGAGAGCAGCCGTCCCATACTCTCCTTGATCTGCTCTTTGTTGCGTTTGAGCGAGGCGTTGAGATGCAAAAAGCGTTCGTCGATCTCATCTCTGAGCATCCCTTCGTAATCGAAATAGCCGCAAACCTCTTTGATCTCCGGGGGAATGACGATCTTGTCGAGCCACTCGGCGAGGATCCCTTCATGAAGCTGCTTTTTCAGATAGATGAAATATTCGACAATTTTGACAAATTCATAAATCTCGTAAATACGCAGCCGTCCCTGTTTTTTGAGATACATCAACTCTTTGTCGAGGTTTCTCACTTCCGGCGGCGCTTTGAAGTCGAGCGATGTGAGCTTCTGGATAAATTTGAAGTGCAGGTTGCTGTCGC
>JALWRO010000233.1 GCA_027080605.1 Campylobacterales bacterium | reverse complement strand
GTTGTCACGCCGCAAAACAAACAGGTGCTTTGTATTGCTGAAATCCTGTGCTGCGATCTCCTGAATCAGCGCGTCGTTTAAAATTTCGTCGCTGTCGAGGGAGAGAATCCACTCATTTTTCGCGTGGGAGGCTGCTGCGTTTTTGGTCGGACCGAAACCGGTAAAGGTGCCTTTGACGATTTTGACATTGGGAAAAGTGCGGGCGATCGTTTCGGTTTGGTCTGTGGAGTCGTTCAGGTAGAGTACCACTTCAGAAAATGGTTGCAAACTCTCCAGACACTCCCGGATAGTGGCATCGGCGTTTTTCGCCATAATGGCGACGGAGATATGGTCAATCGACAACAGGAATTCCTTTCAGACGTTTTTTGAAATTTTTTCTGTCTTTGTGTTGCTGCGATGCTTTGCGAGCAATTTCCCAGGCTTCTTCACGGTTGAGGGAAGTTGCGTCGGCATAAGCGTCGATCATGATCTTCAAATCGGCATCTTTCGCCCAGAGTTTGGAGAAGTTTTGCAACCGCTCTCTGGTTGTCAGGTTTTTGAACTTCATCCGGTTGACGTCGACAATTTTAAAGATATAACCGTCCTCTGTCGCTTTGATTAGTATATTTCCCGGAGAGTAGTCGAGATGCTCTATGCCCGCTTCATGAAGTTGTACGGTAAAAAGAGCAAATGCACGGAAAATCTTTTCTCTGTCGGGAAAGTGGCTGTCAAGCAGGGGTTCGCGTATGGTAAAATCATACGCAAAACGGGCAGAGACAAAATAGCTTCTCTCCAGCAAACCATGTTTTTTCATTTCGAGATAGCCTATGGCTTCGGGCGCGAACTGACCGAGGCGAAGGGTGTTGTAGTAAGATTTCTTCGCTTTGGAGTCACGGAAAAACGTATAGGCGATTTTATTGATCAAATGGGGGACTTTAAACGATTTGACGAGGAGCTTCTCGTTATCGAAATCGATCACTTTGAGTTCGTTTCTCGCTTTGTGTACCGACTGTGATGATGCCTCAAAAAATGAGGTGATATTTTGCAGTAACGGGGTGTATTTCGGATCGACAGAGACCATATTCATGCTGCATCCTCTTGCTCTGTTCTTTTGACGGCAAGCAGTATGCCGGCAAAGAGGGCGAAGAGCGCCAGCGTAAACTGCTCATGAAAGACGGTTTCAAACATACTGGCGATGGTATAGGTCATGACAAAAATAATCGTCAGATTCCGGTACTCGGGTTGGCGGATTTTCATTGTCAGAAGGGTGTAAAAGAGCAGCAGGTAGAGTATGACACCCGGTATGCCCAGCTGCACCGCCAGCTGTACGATTTCGTTGTGAAAATGGGGCATATCTCTGACGCACTGCATGTTGGGATGCGATTTATCGATATGCGCGCGCATGACAGACATGGCGTCCGATACACCCACGCCGGTGAGCGGGTGCTCCCTGACAATCTCCGAGGCGATAATCCAGACGGCGACTCTTCTGCCGAAGGAGTCGCAAAAGTTGTGCTGCTCTACAATTTTGGCGGCATCGGTTCTGCCCGCATCGACCCGCGCCTGAAAATTGGGGCTGAAATAGTATGCCAGCGTCAGGGTACCGAAAGCGATCAGTGCCATCAGAACGAACGCCTGAAGTTTGTGCTTCATGTTTAAAAGACCGACCACAAAGAGCGTGATAATAAAAGCCAGCTGTCCTGTTCTGCCGCCGTTGACGAAAAGGTTGGTCGTGACAAAACAGAAGTAGAAAATATAGGCGATTTTCCAGCGCAGGTTCTCTATCTGAAAGATTCTGTTTAAAAGCAGCAGCGCGGTAAACGCCAGAAAAAGGCTGTAATGGATGTGGTGCATGAAAGGCGTGGGCATCTGGGGCGGTACGTTTTTAAAGTGCCACCACTCGAAAAAGATACCGTAGGAGATGATCTCGCTGATCAGCATCCCCAGCAAAAAAGCGCTGACCATATAGGGGATATACCGTTTTTGCACAGAAGTATAGATAACGGGAATGACACTGAGATACCAGTAGCGTTTGATATATTGTAGCCCTTCAGGAATGGCATCGCTCCACAGCAGCGAGATAAAATTGTAGAGTATAAAAAGAGAGAGAATGAGGATAAAACGGTTCCGTTTCAACTGCTCCCATCTGGTGCCAAATCTTTTGTCCGTGAGCCAGACCAACAGCATCAGCGCCGTAAAAAAGACGATGCCCGCCCGTGAAACAGGGGTGACAAAAGCATAGGCGACTAAAAGGTAATTGATATATCGGGTGGTGTTATGCTCTTCTGCGGGTTGTCTCTGTTTCATTGTTCTCTTTTTAGAGTTAATAAGTCGAAGTGTATCGAAAAATTGCTTTTTATCACCGTTACGCGTAAATTATGGTAAAATAAAAGTATATGATATGAGAGGAGTACAGCAATGAAAGATGCAGAACTGGATAACCTGGAAACCATGATTCCTTTACTCGCGAAAGGGGCTGTGAACAAAGCATACCTTGATGCATTGGCTTCAGGCAATAGTGTGCTGGAAGTCATCGACAATGTTATTTATGAAGTATTTGCTGACGGCACAAAAAAGAAAATCAAGGATGTTCCGCCTTCTATTCATGTTGATATTACCAGAAAGATAAAACTAAAATGAGCATACCCAGACTGAGGATGTTCGCCGGACCAAACGGGAGTGGTAAAAGTACATTGAACAGTATTATTTCCAAAGCGTTACTGGGTGTTTATATCAATGCGGATGAGATAGAAAAAGAGATTAAGAAAAATGGCTTTTTGGATTTATATCATTATGGTATAACATCAGATAAAAAAACAGTACTTTCATTTTTTAAGAACCATCCTTTGCTTATAAAAGCGGACTTTGATGATCGTGATCAGCTGAAATTTACAGATAATAAAATAGATTTTGCCGGTGTAGATGTCAACTCTTATTATGCCTCTGTCTGTGCCGATTTTATACGACATGCACTTTTAAAAGCAAAGGTCTCATTTACTTTCGAGACAGTGATGTCTTCACGGGACAAAGTAGATTTTTTAAAAAAAGCACAGGATGCAGGGTATAGAACATATCTCTATTTTATTGCGACACAAGACCCTTTAGTGAATATATCCCGTGTCCACAACAGGGTCAAACTTGGTGGTCATGGTGTTCCGCGAGATAAAATAGTGAGTCGCTACTATCGCTCTCTTGAACTGCTGCATGAGGCTGTCAAATATTCCAGCAGAGCATATATATTTGATAACTCAGGTACTGACAGGTTATGGATAGCACAGATAAATAACGGTGAAGAGTTTACGTTTAAAAGTGACACGATTCCGGAGTGGGTTGATAAATATTTGCTGAAGGATCAAAGTGGTCTGAGGAGTTCTTTTTGAAGTTTTCTTTCCAGAACCCCGCTTTTTCACTCTTTTTCAAATACAACTTTTTCATCACTGCGCTGGTTTTCCTGGTATTTACACTGCATCTGGGGAAAACCGGACCGGTGACGTTTTTGCTGGTGGTCGCCGGTGCGGTTTCGAGCGCGGCGATTCTCTATATCGTGCTCTATCTGCTCTTTTTCCTGCTAAAACCTGCCGGAAGGGTGGCTCTTTACATTGCAGCTGTAGCATTTGTTCTGGTAGATATCGGGTTGATTGTCGATTTTTTCATCTATCGGCTCTATAAGTTTCATATCAATGCGATGGTGCTGAATATTATCACTTCGCCGGATGCGATGGATTCTTTGCAGATCGGGGCGGCGCCGGTGCTGCTGTTTGCGGGGCTGGTGGTTTTACTGATTTTGCTTGAGCGTTTCATGATACGCAGGTTATTGTCACAGGATGAGAACCGTCTGGCACGCCGTAACCGCCGTTTGAACAAAATAGTGCTGATACCGCTTTTTGTGCTGATTTTGATGGAAAAGGTGAGTTACGGGATGGCGTCACTGACCAATCGAAACGAAATTCTTACCGCTTTTCGTGTGATTCCACTCTATCAGCCGCTGACGTTTAACAAACTGGCGGCGAAGTGGTTTGACTACAAGCCCGATGTCAAAGTCCAAAATACGATCCGTACGGATGCGGGCGTACACTATCCGCTGCATCCGCTTCAGATAAACGAGAAGAAGAAGCGATTTAATATCTTTATTTTTGCCAGCGATGCGGTGCGCTATTCGATTCTCAGTCCGGAAGTCTCTCCGAATGTGGAAGCTTTTAAAAAAGATGCGCTGGTATTTCACAAACACTACAGCGGCGGAAATGCGACACGGTTTGGGATCTTTTCCTTCATGTACGGTCTCAATGCCACCTACTGGTTCAATTTTCTCAATAGCGCCAGAGGGTCGGTGCTGTTTGAAGCGCTGCGGCAGCGGCACTATCAGATTTCGGTTGCCTCTTCGACCAATACCAACTGGCCGGAGTTTCGCAAAACCTGCTATGTGGATGTGACAAATTGCATCAAAGACGATTTTCCCGGCGCACCGTGGCAGAAAGATCAGGCGCTGGCAGGCTATTTCCTCAATATGATCGACCGTGTCGATCTGCGCAAACCGATCTTCTCTTTTCTTTTCATGGATGCGCCGCACGGCTACTCGTTCCCGCCTTCGCAAAACCTCTTTCACGCGGCGGATGAAAACATCAACTACATCACCGCCACCAAAGGAAGCGATGCGATCAAAAGCGCTTTTGCCGGCTACAAAAACGCCGTTCATTTTGATGACAAACTCTTCGGCAAAATGATCGCGAAATTGAAAGAGAAAGGGTTGTATGATGAAGCGCTGATTATCTTTACCTCAGATCACGGGCAGGAGTTTTACGAGTACGGTGCATTCGGACACAACTCCTCCTTTTCGGAAGCGCAGACGCATATTCCCTTTATCGTGAAACTGCCCAAATCACTTGCCGGAAAAGTATCTGCGCCGATGGATCAAATGACCAGCCATATCGATGTCGTACCGACACTGATGCACCTGCTGGGTGTGGAAAATCCGGCGGATGACTACAGCAACGGGCACAATCTGTTCGACGCAAACTTCAGTCGCCGTTTTGCATTTTGCGCCAACTGGAATAACAATGCGATTATTACGGAGAAGTATACCTATGTCTTTGCCAACAGACCCGATAAAATGTTCGACAACGCCGTACGGCTGACATCGACCTATCAGAAAGTGCGTCAAAAAGCGGATCCGAAGCTGATTGTAGAGGTGATGAATGAAAATAGAAGGTTTTTGAAGTAGACGGCTATACTGTCTGCATTTCCTGTTTTACATCTGAAAACCGGTCTCGTATCTCTAAAAATGCGTCGATATTTTCCAAAAATATCTTTGTGAGTTTTGGATGGAAATGTTCGCCTTTCTCTTCCTCAAAAAGTTTGAGGATTTTTTCAAGCGGCCACGCTTTTTTATAGACTCTGTCTGAGCCAAGGGCGTCAAAAACATCTGCAATAGCGGTGATTTGCCCGTAGATGTGTATTTCATCTCCTTTCAGACCGTTTGGATAGCCTTTGCCGTTATATTTTTCATGATGCTGGTGTGCGATAATAGCGGCTGTTTTCAGGATGGGACGGTTGGAGTGTTTGAGCATATCGTAACCGATTTTTGCATGGGTTTTCATGATCGCGTACTCTTCATCAGTCAGTTTTCCGGGTTTGTTCAGGATATGATCCGGGATAGCGACTTTGCCTATATCGTGCATAGGTGAGGCTTCTTTGATAAGATTTGCTTCGGTTTCGTCGAGTCCGTATAAAACGGCCAGAAGTTTTGAATACTCTGCAACCCTTCTGACGTGGTTTCCAGTCTCTTTTGATCTGCTTTCGCCGATAGCACCCATGGTAAATATCACTTCCCGCTGGGTATCTTCGATCTCTTTGTTGAGTGCTGTTATCTCAACGAGAGCATTTTGCACCCGCTGTTCGAGCGTGCTGTTAAGCTGGTTGATCTCAAGTGAAAGCTGGCGCTCTTTGGCAATGAGGTTCTGTGCCTGTCTGGTATTTTCATTGATGAGTTGAAGGATTTGTCCTATTTCATCTTTGGGTATGTGGGTGATCTCTTTGATTGTTGAGATACGACCGTGTAGAAAGTCGTAAAATGATTTGTTGAATACTTTTAAATCTTGAATGGAGCTTAAAAACTCTTTAATAATAAACAGATTGAAAATGATCAGCATTACCATCGATGCGATAGTGATACGAATATTGGTTGTTTTGTTGTCTGCTACAATTTTTTGCATAGAGTCTATTTTTTGGCTGAGCTGTTTTTTGGAAGCTGAAATCAGGATATGCAGGTCATCTTGCACTTTATTATTAACGGAGCCCAGGGAGATGATCGTATAAATGGCATCTTCCGGACTCTCTTTGTATGCGTCAGGCAGATCGAGTAAGATAGCATAATATCCTTTGAGTCTGTTACGTAAAGTGTTCAGACTCTTCTGCATTTTTTCATTATGCAGAAAAGTACTTTCCTGAATATGCTGAATTTGCCGGTTTATTCTTTTAAAAGTACGGGTTGCTTCATTTCGTGCCTGATCGTCAATTTTGTTTTGTAATGCCTGATTGACAAAATGTATTGTCAGGTTATTAATATTTCTCGAGATAGATTGGGTAACGGTGTTGAGCCAGATTTCATGTTGATTGATAGAGAAAAGTTGTTTTTCTACAAAATTTGAGAGTGTATAGTTTTGCCATAAAAATATCCCGAGTATGGACATCGTAAATACCAGTGGAATAAAAAGTTTATATTTAAAACTGATATTCTCTAAAAAATTCATATCGACTTTCACCTAAAACCGTACCGAAAATTGCAGATAGATGCTTTGTAATGTATCTATGACACCGCTTTTTTCCGCTTGTGTAAGATTTTGTATCTTTTCAGGTTTTCTCAGATAGCAACCGCTGCCTGTATAATCATAATCTATATAAATGCCGCCTATTCTGATGAAGCTGTAACGATTGACAGGGTAGAGTCCGTAGAGTTCCGTAGCATTGCCTCTGACAGCAAGTTTGTCGGTGACATCGTAAGAACCCTGTGTAGCGGTTATCCAGTATTTTGATCCGTGGTTATATTCCAGACCTATTTTACTGTGGTTGAGTATATCCAGTGTATATCTTCCGCCAAGCCAGAAAGCATAACCGTTTTTGGTATCTGTATCATTGATATTGTCTTGCATGAGACCGAAATTTTGATTATTATAATGATAAAAAGAGCTACCGGAAGGCTTTGCCCGACTCATTCCGAAATGGGCGAAAAGATCGAGATGACTGTTTTTGATGTTGCCTGCTTCTGCCATAACACCTATAAAATCTATATCGCCAAGATTTTTGTTTTTATCCGGATCGGGTTCCATCGCATTGGCGACAATATCACTCATATGCACATATCCGATCTGAAAAAGAGAATTTGGAAGTGCAGGAAGGTTTGACTCAAAAAATGCACCGGTTACATCGGTATCTTTGAGTGTATCGTTTTGTGATCCGATAAAGGCATTTTGTACGCCAACTTCGGTTTCATCTTTTTGAAAGCCTTTACCGTAGGCAAAACGGATTTTTGCATTGGTAATATTGGTGATTTTTGAAATATCTGCCGTGTAAACGATGCCGTCTGAAGCACCGTCAAAAACAAGTGCGGAATAGGTTGATTTTCGGGTTGTGTTCTCTTTGTACTGATGACTGGGACCATCTGCGCTCGGTTGTCTTCCTATTGTCAAAGCAGAGGGTACAAATGCGTTGAAATACCAGTCTATATAGGCTCGTTCGAGATATACGGAACTGTCGGACGGTACACGCCCCTGCATATTATCATACCGGCTATAAGGATGTTTGGTAGAATCTGCCCAGTATTTATACATGGAGAGTCTGCCGTGAAATTTCATGTTATCAGTGATTTTAGCATGCATACCCAGCATAAATTTGGTAGTCCAGAGGTTATTTGAAGAGATTTTTGTGCCGTCAGCCATCTTTTTGTCAAAGTTATCCATTTTGACACGAAAACCGAGTGTAAGATCGATTTTGTCGAGGAGTGTTGCAGTCTCGATATTCTCTGTTTTTTCATCAAGATCTTCCAGTTGTTCTTTTAGCGTGTTAATAAGTACCGTTTGCCTTTGATTGACGGCTTCCAGCATTTTGAGTTTTTTTTCAAGCGCTGTTGTATCACTCGCCAGAAGAGAAGTAAGATATAAAGGGATTAAAAGATAAAATTTGTTCATGTTACATTCCTGCTACGGTGGGGTGATCTGAATCGGCTGCATGATCCAGAAGATAGTTTTTTAAGGACTCTTTTTCCTCTTTGGAGAGTTTGTCTATACCATATTTTTTCATCTTACGGTTACTTTTAAAGACACGTTCCCACTGGATGATCGCTTTTTTCCCTGCAATCAGATGAAGCTTTTTGGCCAGCTCCTGTGGTGCTGATGCATAGAGTGTCAGCGTAGATACCGACAATGCAAAGAAAAATAAAAGTGCTTTAGATATCCGCATAAACGTTCCATATAGACTATTTGTATGATGTATGTATCTATATCGGAAGATTATGTTTTTTATTTACTTTGATAACTATTGGTAGCGTATGAAGAGAGAAATTGCTTATAGTAAAGAGCCGGGAGGCTCTTTAGCATTTGGAAGTATCACACTTTTTTGACAAATTCCTGTTTCAGTTTAATCTGTCCCACGCCGGGCACTTTACAGTCGATATTATGACCGTCGTTGCCTTCGACAAGGCGGATACCTTTGATCTTCGTACCGACTTTGATGCCGGATGAACTGCCTTTGACTTTCAAATCTTTGATGACTGTCACCGTATCTCCGTCCTGGAGAATATTGCCGTTGGCATCTTTAACGACAAGCCCTTCCTCTTCGCTTTCGGCTTCCGGGCTCCATTCGTATCCGCACTCAGGGCAGACCAGCAGCGTGCCGTCTTCGTAAGTGTATTCGCTGCCGCATTTGGGACAGTTTGGTAATTTATCCATTTGATATTCCTTTCAAAATTTTTGTGACAGTGTAGCGAAAAATTCATTTAAGATTTCACAGAAAGCTGTTACATAAATGTACGGAGGTGAAATTTATTTCTCTTTTTTCTATGTAGTTGATTGACATAGACTAAACTTTTATGCTATAATATCCTTAAAAAATTCAGGGAGTAGTGAATTGAGTAAAAGTTTATATGAAACATTAGGTGTCTCAGAGAGTGCGTCTGCCGATGAGATCAAAAAAGCCTACCGAAAGCTGGCGCGAAAGTATCACCCTGATATCAACAAATCTCCGGAAGCGGAAGAGAAGTTCAAAGAGATCAATGCAGCATACGAGATTTTGAGTGATCCGGAGAAAAAACGACAGTATGATCAGATGGGTGACAATATGTTCGGCGGACAGAGTTTTCATGATTTCGCCGGTTCGCAGGGCGGTGCCGATCTTGATGAGATTTTACGCTCTATCTTTGGCGGCGGTGGCGGATTCGGCGGTTTCAGTGCCGGTGGCGGCGGTTTTGGCGGTGGCGGTCGCAGCAGCGGCGGATTTGGCGGTTTCGGAGGATTCGGTGGCGGCGGAGGCTATTCCGAACCGAATCTTGACCTTGAAACGTCGATCACCATTCCATTCAATACCGCTGCACTGGGCGGCAAACATTCGCTGACAGTCAACGGTGAAACGTTCGATATTAAAATTCCCGCCGGTATTAAAAGCGGTGAAAAACTGCGTGTCAAAGGCAAAGGTCAGAAAATGGGCGGCAGAGCCGGCGACTTATATATCAAAGTCAATGTTGCGCCGAGTCCCGAATATACCCGCGACGGCAACAATCTGACCAAAGAGGTGGATATTCCGCTCAAAACCGCGCTGTTCGGCGGGAAAGTACCTGTTCAGACACTGCACAAAGAGATTACCGTCAAAATCCCCAAAGGGATCAAGTGCGGTCAGAAACTGCGTGTCAAAGGGCAGGGGATTATGGATAGAAAAACGAAACAGATGGGGGATCTTTATCTGAAACTGAACGTCATATTGCCGAAGGTGGAAGAGCTTGATCCTGAACTGGCAAAAATGATGGAAGAAAAATTACCAGCGTAACAAGGCAAGGAGTAGAAAATGCATGGATATGATGAACCGGTCTATTTAATCAGTGTGGTTGCGAAGGCGTTGAACATTCACCCGCAGACGCTCAGACAGTATGAGAGAGAGGGGTTGGTGACCCCTTCGCGTACCAGCGGTAAAATGCGTCTCTATTCGCAGCGCGATATCGACAGAATCAATATGATCCTGCGTCTGACCCGTGATCTGGGGGTCAATCTGGCGGGTGTGGATATTATATTGCAGTTTAAAGATCAAATCGACAAGATGGAGCAGGAGATCGAAGACTTGCAGGGAAAACTTGCCCACTATGAAAAAAACAGTACCATCGGACGGGGAAATTCACTCGTCAAAAAACGTAATATCTACGAAATTATCATCTTCGGAGAGTAAGTCGCAAGGGTTTTTAGAGTGCCCTTAGCTTACTCTCTTTCCAAACAAGAGGGCAGGGAAATATTTGACCGCCCATCCTCCAAACAGCAGCAACCACAGTGCAACCGTGATGTCAAACAGAAACGGTGTTCCCGTAAAAGAGTAGATAAGACGCATGTAGAGCACAATCTGCGTCAGGTAAAAAAGAATCTTTGTCTTTTCGTCGGTTTGCATCATATTGCCCGAGTGTCCGAGTGTAACGCGCGTCCCGAAACCGACCAGCACGGTGGTGACAAACCCCAGTACGACAAAATGGATGCTGACAAAGATCCAGTTTTGTTTCAGAAGCAGTGCCGCAAGATCAGAGAGTGCACCCAGCAAAAGTCCCAGCGGCAGCCAGAAGATCGCCAGATGTAAAATCCATAAAATCGGTTCCGCCTTTCTCCACGGCAGCTTCCAGCGTAGTAACTCTTTTCCGATCACAATGGCAGCGGCAAACATGAAAACAAAACCGTAACTTCCCAAAGCCAGATCGGTGACAATTGCAGCGGCAAAGAGCGCAAAGACGATTTTCAGCATCTGTCTGTTTTTTTCGATCATGACATGCGAGAAAAAAGGAATCATCCGCTGCCCGACAGAGAATGCGACAAAGATCAGATAGAGATAGACCGCAATCTTTTTGGCAGCCTCTTCAAGGAGCGCCGCATCTCCCAAAAGTGCACCGATAAAGAGCAGATTTGCCCCAATACCCGAACCGAACGCCGTCAGTATCCAAAACTGGTCATATTTGTCCTGTGCCGGGGAGTGTTTGTAGATTTGGTAAAAGGCGTAGAAACTGAAAAGCTGGTTTCCCAGCAGCAGTACCATCCCCGCATAGAGCAGCCAGGGTGTCGTAAAAGCGCCGATACCGAAAAGCAGTGTTCCGGCAAAAAGAAGGGTGAAGTTGGTGGTGTAGATCTTCTGATCGAGTGGTGGCATCTGGGAGAAACGTGGAAAAGTGGTTAGCAAAAATCCCTGGAAAAAAGCGGTAAAGACGATAAAGATCAATGAATAGGCATGAAAAGCGTTCGGCGAAATCACCGGCACCAGCACACCTTTGTAGGTAAGCAAAAAGAGCGTCATCATGACGATCGCATTGACAACACCCCACCCGAAAAAGGGTTGATGTGGCTGAGAAAAAAGATAGGATAGTTTACTGTTTTGCAGAGACATAGACACTCCTGTTATTATAAAAACTAATTTTTGCCGTATGGTAGCATTTTCACATAGAGAAGTGGTTGAGAGAGGTCAAGAGTGATTCAGGAATCTCATAAAAAGAGTTTTCCGAAAATCGATCTCTCTTTCTTCTCTCTTTGCGCCTGCAGGATTTTGGCTTCGGCAATATGGCGTCCTTTGGGGAAATAGAAGATATATTTCGCGTAGGCTTCCGCACTGTTTTCTTCTTTGGTTTTTGCCCAGGCTTCTTCTTCGAGTGTGTCGCTTCGCTCTGTCCGGATCAGTTCGTCGAGTCTTTCGACCGCTTCCCGGTAGTGGGCGTGATTGGGGAACTGTTCCAGATAGGTTTCATAGGCGCTTTTGGTGTTTTCCATTTTTGCCTGTTCCCAGCTTGCCTTTTCTACTTCATGAAGTGCGTTGACCGTTTGGATCTGTTTGCGGGATGCTTCATCAAGTCTGTAAAGCTGTTCCACTGTTTCCGGAAGTGCGGTGATGTTGTTTTTATCGAGTGAAAGTGATTGTATCTCTGTCAGGCTGCCGATGCTTTCGGGTAGGGTGCTCAGGCGATTACTTCCGAGATCGAGTTTTTGAAGCTTGTGCAGCTTACCGATACTTTCCGGCAGTGTGGTGAGGTTGTTCCAGCGGATGTTCAGTTCGGTGAGTTCATGAAGCTCTCCGATCCATTCAGGAAGGGTGGAGAGTGCGCATCCCCAGAGTGTCAGTTTTTTGAGTTTTTTCAGGTTTCGGACAGATTCCGGCAGGGTGTGTACGGCGTTGGAGCTGAGGTTGAGTGTCTCCAGTTCGCTGAGCTGCCCGATCCACTCCGGCAGTGCCGTCAGGGAGATATTGCCGATGGTAAGCTCTTTCAGTGCACTTAGTTCGCTAATCTCTTCGGGCAAATGCTGCAGCGGATTGTTACTGAGGTTCAGCTTTTCCAGTTGCGTAAACTCACCGATCCAGTCGGGCAGCCGTGTCAGATGGTTATCCGTGATAAAAAGTGTTTTAAGGCTGTGCAGACCTCTGAGATTTTCCGGAAAGGTGATGAGGTGGTTGTGGCTGAGGTAGAGTTCTCTCAGCTGTGTCATACCGGAAATGCTTTGCGGGATTTTGTAGAGCCTGTTTTTCCCGAGATCGAGGATGGTGAGTTTTTCGAGTCGTGCAAGCGCGTCGGGAATTTCACTGATCTGGTTCTTATAAAGATAAAGCCCTCTGAGATGGCGTAGTTGGGTGATCCAGCGGGGAATTTCGATCAGGGCATTGCCGCTTAAATTGACTTTGGAGAGGTTTTGCAGCGTACCCAGCAGTGCCGGGAAACCGGAAAGCCCGTAATAGGGAAGTGAAAGGGTATCGAGATTGCGCAGCAGGGAGAGATCACGCGGAAACTGGATAATGTCGATTTTGTGCTGATCCGCCCAGACTATCAGCGGTTTGTAACTCTGCTCCTGCGCCTCCTGCTCTTTTTTCAGGTGTAATGAAACATCGTAGAGTGTTCGCAGATAGGTGTCGTAACTGTCAAACTGTGTCAGGACTTTATGAGGATGTTGGTGTAACAGTGCGTGTGCCATTCAGAGAACCTCCTGGAGTCTGTTTGTTTGTGCCTCTTCCGTCCGGTTAAGCAGACTATCGCGCAGTGTGGCGCTGTCGGTGTTCAGATGCTGGAAAGGGTGCAGTTCGGTCACTTTTTGCAGTACCGGATACCTCTTGCCGAAGTGCAGTTTGTTGTGTTCGAACTGTAACGGCGGGAAACGTTTGGTGAGTATTTTGACAGTTTCACTCTGTTTTTCCGCCAAAGTCTGACTGCCGAAAGCGATGGTGTAAAATCCCACTTCAAAAGCCGAAGCGAAAAATGCATTGATCTTCTCAGGGGAGATGATATTCGCCGGAAAATCGTTCAGGTTAAGCAACAGCAGGCAGTAGGGTTCGGGGCTCTTTTCATGAAGCCGGTTATAGTCACTGATCGTGGTAACTTCAGGCGAGAGGAGTTCATGATGACGGTAGAGGGAGACTTTTTCCAGTTGTGCAAAATGACGCTGCGCCTCTTCGGGGTTGAGGGCAATATCGTAGAGATTTGCCGCTTTGAGTGACGCAAGATCGGGAAATCGTTTTTTATAGCCGAAATCGAAAACAACACTTTTAACCAATCCCTGCGGCAGCATGGAAGCCAGATGCAAGGCAACATTTTCGATAAAACGACTCGCCTCCGCCTCGCTCTCATCATCGAAATAAAGCGTAAAACCACCGTTTTGTGCCGGCAAAAAGAGCGGCAGTGTATGACCTCTTTCATGAAGCTCACCGGCGGAAACACCCCATGGAAACTTGTTGTCTGAATAGTGCACGATATCATCCCTCTGTGTAATGTCGTTATTTTCAGGAGATATCGGCTTTTTACGGGAAAATTTGAACCCTGTTCAGATCAGGTGTCACATTTTTGGCTAATGAGACACGCCGGACAAAAATTTGCCAAGCCGGCAATGAGCGGGATAATTCCCAGATAAAACCACGGATTTCCGGAATAGAGACCGTACCCGATCAGCCCCAGCCCGACGACAATGCGGATGGGACGGCATGTTCTGCGTAGTTTGTTAATATCCATGTATGACTCGCTTGTGTTGAAATGAAGGGGTATTGTAGCGTAAAAGTGTGTAGTCGGTGTTATAATGGTTTGGGGAAATAGTAATAGAATCGCTAACGTAGAGAAAGTAGCGTAAACCGATAATCTGTAAGATTGGTTTTAAATAAACTCGTTCTCAGGGCTCTTTTTTATAAATTTTTTCGTAAAAACTCAGAGAAAAAAATAAAAGCATTCAAAATTTGGTATAATCTTCATAATTAAAATGCAGGGAGGAAACGATGCAAACATTTACTATTGAAGTACAAGACGATGTTATGGCAGAGTTCATGAATATGCTTGATAGCTTTCAAGACAGTATCAAAATTAAAAAAGATAAAAATCTGGAACTTGACCCATATTTTTATGAAAGACAGAAAAAGTTACAGAGCATTCGAGATGATATTAAAAGTGGAGAAATGCCCACGCATGATTTTGAAACTTCGATGGATGAATTGATAAAAGAGCTTGAAAGTTGAAAATTATTGAATCTGATGAATATAAAATCAGATTAAAAGAGATAACAAGTTACATCAAAAAAGATAAAAAATCTGCTGCGATAAATTTTGCAAAAGAGCTTAGAAAAAAAATCAGAGATTTGAATAATTATCCTTTTAAATATAGAAAGTCTGTATATTTTGATGATGAAAATATCAGAGATATGATATAT
>JALWRO010000232.1 GCA_027080605.1 Campylobacterales bacterium | reverse complement strand
TCGTAACGGTTTTTCATCGCCCACCAGGCGTTGTCGAGATCGTTGTCATCAAAACCGTCGAGAATTTCGAGCAGGTAGTGCAGGGCGTTTCCGAAGTTGATGGCGTAGATATCGTCTTTGCCGGTATCCTCTTTTTTGACTTTTTGCTCCTGCAGTCCGAGTCGGATGGGTGTATAGTCCGGTTTCGGTTCCGGTTTGGGGGATTTTTTCTCTTCATGAAGTCTCAGTTTTCCAATTTCACAGTTTGGCAGATCGACGAGTGAAAAGGCGGAACTTTTATCCTCTTTTTTGATGATGATAAGTCCATGTTCGGCGCGGGTAAAGGCGACGTAGAGGGCGTTGAGTTTGTCTTCGCGTTTGAGTTGCTTCTCTCTTTCCAACGCTTCATGATAGCCTTTGTCGACATGCTCTCTGTTTTTGGTACGCAGATAGATACGCTCCAGTGTAATGTCATCGTAAGCGTAGATAAATGTTGATCGGTCTGCGGGCTCTTTTTTGAGTCTGTCTGCGAGTATGACGTGTTTGAACTCCAGCCCTTTGGATTTGTGTACGGTGAGGATTTTGATCCCTTTGCTCTTTTTGGAAGGGGCGTCGGTATTGAGGGTTTCACTTTCAAACAAAAAGGCTTCGATATCTTTGTACCCTGCGACGATTTCGAGCAGTTTCAGCAGGTTCCTGTCCTGTCCGGGCAGTTGAAAATGGCGGATAATCTCTTTGACCAGCAGCGTCAGGTCGCTGTGACGTTTTTTGAGGGTAAAATCTATGTCATCTTCCCACGGTTTGCCGATAAGCGCCAGAAAGTTGGCTTTGCAGACCGGTTCATGAAAATAGAGATATTTGAGCAGTTCGATGACTGCTGCGACGTAGCGGCTGTTGATCAGTTTGCCTGTGGTCTGGGTTGTGATTTTCAGGCTGTTATCTCTTTCCAGAAGTTTTTCTTCGATCTCAAAAGCGTCCGGGTTGGTGTGGGTGAGGATGGCGATGTCGTCGGCGGGGATTCCTGCTTCCAGCAGGGCGAACAGTTCGGTGACAATACCCTCTGTCACCTCTTCATATGTCTCGACTTTGATATATCCGGCATCGTCATTTTTACGGCACTCCTGGGGGATGTATCCACGAATAGCGTGTTGAAAGGTTTCGTTGACAAAGCGGACGATGTTGCAGTCGCTGCGGTAGTTGGTGTTGAGCTGGGCAAGGGTGACGCCGTAGCGTTTCTGTACATAGTGAAACAGCTCTTTGGCGCCGCCGCGGAAACGGTAGATGGATTGTTTGATATCGCCGACGTAGAAAAAGGATTTCAGTCCGTTGCTTCCCACGCCGGAATGAATCTCTTCGATAATCGGTTCGAGTATTTTATACTGCACGATGTTGGTATCCTGAAATTCGTCGATGAGCAGGTGATCGACAGCGGCATCGAGTCGAAAGTAGAGGAAATCGCGGTCTATCTTTTCATGAAGCAGTCTGAAGAGCAGGTTGGTGACATCGTTGAATGCCAGTGTGTTGGCGGAGATATTCTCTTCGAGGAGGGTGGTGCGGTAGAGATCGTAAAGGCGCAGGTATCTGTTCAGGAGGTACTGCTCTTTGTGATTGAGATAACGGGCAAGACGACTTTTAATGTCATGAAGCAGTTCATCCATCTGCGGCAGGTAGCACTTTTTGAAATCCCAGTAGTTCAGGCTCTCTTTGGTAAGCCACGTCGCCTCTTTGAGTGTGTCGATATCGACCGCTTTAGCGAGGGCGTTTTGTGCTCTGTTGGAAAGATTCGGGCAGGTATCTTTGAAGAGTTCCTGGAGTGCTTCGACCAGAACGAGTACCTCTTTCTCCGAAGGATAGGGGGTATTTTCTTCAAAGGTGATATTTCCCAGTTCGGCATCTTTTTCATAGAGTTTGGAGAGCAGGTCGAAAATATCACCCAGTTTTTTACTCTCCTGTGCGGAGAAGAGGACGAGGTCTTTGTAGGCGTCCCAGCGTTTGACATTGGTCAGGAAACGGAGCAAAAAGCGCTGTTCATCGCTCAACTCTTCGATCGTAAAATCAGGCATCAGTCCGAGATGCTGGGAAAAGAGTCGCAGTACCTGTGCAAAAAATTTGTCTATCGTAGAGATTTTGAGATCTGCCTGCAGATAGGCTTCATGAAGTGCTTTGCGGTGCCGGAGAATCTCCTCTTCCGTCACTTCCAGTGTTTTGGCGATCTCCGCACGTTCGGTAGCTCTTTCGGGGAGGTGCAGTTCGGCGAGCACTTTGGAGATACGCGCTTTCATCTCACTCGCGGCTTTGTTGGTGAAAGTAAGCGTGAGGATGGTGTTTGGTCTGGCGCCCAGATAGAGCAGGGAGATGTAGCGAATGACCAGTGCAAAGGTTTTGCCGCTTCCGGCGCTTGCTTCGTATGCCAAAGAGGGGTAAAATGCCATCACATGATCCTGTTGCAGATTTTCTGGTAGGGGCAGAAGGTACACTTCTGGAGTGTTTCTGTCATAGTAAAGTTGTACTCGGTTGCATGAAGACTTTCCAGATGGGTATAGAGCAAGTCGAGTTTTTCGTCGAAAAGCGCCTCTGTTTCGAGTCTGGCATCTTTGAGACTGTAGTAGAACGCTTCTTCGACATTGCCTAACTGTTGGGTGATAAGATAGTAAAACTGTAACTGAAAGTCAGTTGCCTTTTCGAGTGTTTTGGGTGTGGTTTTGGGAATTTTGCCGCTTTTGTAGTCGATGATGAAGAACTGTTCTTCGCGGGTATCGATGCGGTCAATGTTCCCCGTCAGCTCCAGTTGGTCAAAAGCGGTGGAGAATTTCTTTTCGGTGGTGAAGACGGTGAATCCTTCATGAAAGCGTTTGATTTCGTTTTTGACAAACGGTTTGAGTATTTCAAGCCATTTGTCTATGAGAAAACGCAGCGCGGGTTGCTCTTCGGAACGCAGGTAGAGCTCTTTTTGCAAATCCAGGAGGAGATCCTCTTCCGAGAGGTAAGATGGCTGTTTGCGGTAGAGATCTTTGAGTGCATCATGAAGAAGTGTCCCGACGATACGTTCGTCGTCCAGATCTTTGGGTATCTCAAATTCACGGTATTTTTGGATATGTTTGAAATAGTATTTGCGTTTGCAGTCGAGGAACGTTCTGAGCGCCGAGGCGGAGAGAGGTGTTTTGCGAAAATCGTATGCTAAAATCAGATCACTTTGCTGAAAGTGGGGATTGGATATATGAAACGGCAAGAGTATCTTTTTGAGATCACCGTGTTCTTGGTGGTGGGGTGTGATCTGTAACTCATCCAGAAAGCGGGAGGGTTGGTTCTGTTCATCATGTACATAGGTGACAGCCACCTCTTTTGCCTGATCAAAAATACGGCTGTAGTAATATTTTTGCAGGTTTTCCCGGTCGGAGGGGGTCGGCAGACCGCACTTTTCCCGGATGGCGGAGGAGAGGAAAAGATCTTTTCGGCTGATGCTCGGCAATACACCTTCATTGAAATCGACGACAATCAGCGCCTCTTTGGCGATGCCTCTGGTTTCGAGGATCTCCAGCACTGTGATTTTCCCGCCGCGTGTATCGTCCAGGGTCAGTTTGGAGAGACGGTTCAAAAAGAGGTGCAGGACTTTGTGAAAAGGGTAGTGCGTGATGGAAGGGAGCAACTTTTTGAAGAGGGCGAGTTCATTTTCATAGAGTCTGTATGTGTCGTTCTCCTCTTCATGAACAATGGTACGGAATGTCTCTAAAATCTCTTCCGCTGAAAGTCTGGAAGACCACTTTTTGAGCATCTCCTCTGTCTTTTCTCTCTCAAAACCGAGTGCGCGGATACGGTAGTAGTTTTCATGATTTTGCTCCATAAACCATGCGTAGAGGGCATCGAGTTTGCGGTATATGTCGGTTTGTGTAAAGGGAAAGCCCATGGCAAAGTTGAAGTTGTTCTCTTCATCGAAAAGGTTGAGCAGGGCGATGGTCGAAGATTTCGGCAGGATGACAACAATATCTTCGGGTCGGTATCCTTTTTGGATAAAGTCATAGAGCTTTTTTTTGACAAAGGCGACCTGTTCAATACTACTTTGCTGTGGATCGATGACATATGTTGTTTGTGGTGTCTCGCTGTGCACTTCATGAACAACGGTTTTGTTTTGAAAATCGAGTATATAGTTGTAACCGGGTTGAAGCGAAAAACCGTAGGTGTTGAATGTATCGGTCATCTTTTGGTTGAAGCGGTTGGTGTGCAGATGGATCATCAGCGGTGTGAGGGCAGCGATCTCTTCGAAAATTTTCAACTCAAAACGGTTGAGATATCCCTCCAGGTGCAGATCTATCTGTGAAAAGGAACGGATATATCTTTGATTGAGTTGATAGAGGGAGGGGAGGGTGATTTTGTCGACATACGCTTTTTCATCGAGCAGTGTTTTGTACTTTTGCAGGAGGGTTTCAAGTATGGCGAGGTGTTCGTCGTAACTGGCGTAGGTGTCAAACTGTTTGAGTTCATCGATATCGACCATCTCCACGGCAAGCTCTTCAAAGAAGGAGAAGAGGTATTTGCTGTTTTTCAAGAAGGTAAAAAATTCTCTGTCGATATTGAGAGAACGGAAATTGGAAAAGTCGCTTGCTTCCTGCATCATCAGTACACGGGTATCTTCGTCTATGAACGTGCGACCGGGGACGAGGAGGGCTTTTTTTTCAAACTCACCGATGGTGGTCATTTTGGGAAGCAGGGTGTTTTGTGAAAGCATCCGGGTGAGTTGCTCCCGGATGGCTCTGGAGGTCGGGAAGATCTCCAGGTTGTTATTTTGTAGCATTGACCTCAGTTTTGGTGAAAGAGATCAGTTGATCCGGTGTGGCAATTTTTGTCATGATTTGCCAGCGACCGATTTTTTCAATATCGAACGGTTCAAAAGTGTAGATACCGTTTTGATGACTTTTCAGTTTTGGTTTTTTGTCGAATTGATCCGTATCCGGTCTGGTGATTTTGATGGTGATATTGGCGTCATTGACTGGTGCGTTCGCTTTCGTCATGATAGTAATAGCAAGCGTGTTTTTGCCGATTTGAAATGCTTTTGCGTCGATGGCGACATTGTATTTTTTATCAAAAGCCTGTTGTTTTTTGATAATGTCGTTGATATTTCTTTCTACATTCTGATAAGAGTCGAAGTAGTAGTCATCTTCTACAACAGGATTCATTTTTGCCTGCTCTATTGTCCATATACCAAGTACTACAACTGCTAAAATAGCCAGAATAATTCCAATTGGCCAACGTAATTCACTAAGTTTACTCTGTTTTTTCAATCGTTTCCTTTTTTAAGAATCTATTTTTAATATACAGACCTGCAAAGTATAGCAGGGAAAGGTAAAAAAGAACCCTGAGAATATTCATGAAAGTATGACTTTCATGTCCAATACTGGATTTTAGTTTGACGCCGTAAGCGTCTGCAATCATATCTGTCAAGTCTGCATAGCCATTTAAAAAAGCTGCCGATGTAGGATCGGTTTTTGATTTTTTGATGACAATCAGTTTGGTAAATGTACCTGTAAAAGGGCTGAAAAGAGAGTTCTTGTCAAATTTTCCTTCCAGATCAGGTGAGTTGAACATCTGATTGATACCGAAATCTTTTCTGTCTTCATAGGTTTTGGAAAAGATCCATAAGACATAAGGAGGTTTGAGCTCTTTTAAATATCTATTTTTGATTTCCAGAAACTCTTTTTTGGTTAAATGGTTTTTGGTAACCAGTGCAATGGTTACACCTGTTTTCTGAGAAAGTTCGTCGCCTATCTCTTTCATCTTCGCAATTGTTTTATCGTTGATAAGGTGGTCACCTTCGTAAATAAAGTTACAGAATGCGGAAGTTGGAGAGAATATAATGAGTGAGAGGAGGAGAGCTGAAAAAGCTCTCCCCGCTTGTTTGATAAATAACACCCGGTGAGTCCTATGTTAAAAAGAGGATGTGACCAGGAGTTGTAACAGCCCAGACTGTGATTGCTGCCATAACGACAAGCATCACGCCAATGACGTAAAATAGTGTATCAGCCATATCGCCTCCTTATTTGACCACTTGGTAGTGTTTGTAATTGTCTTTACTGATCATCTGAATATTGCTTTCATCGACCAGTTTATAGTATGTAGTTGCATTTGCCTGCTGTACTGCGATTGCCTGAACAGTCAAATAACCCAGAATTGAAAGCAACAGCAATGTTGCAAGAATTCCGCCTAAAAGTCCGTTGATGTTGAAACACATTCTTCTTGTTTTGTTTTCTGCCATCTTTAATCCTTACTCTTTGAGTGACGCGATATAGCGCGCTACAGCTTTCATCTGAATATCTGTCAGTCTGCCGTCATTAAATGCAGGCATTGTACCGATCATACCTTTTTTACCGTGCTTAAGTACATGGGTAACAAGTGTTTCGTCATACTCTGCAAGGTTTGCAGCCTGCCCGCCGAGACCTTTTCCGTCGTCTCCGTGACAACTTGCACATGCCGCGAAAGCCGCAGGTTTTTCACCTTTCATACCGCCTGCAATCCATTTTGCGATTGCTTTGGCATCGTCACCGCTCGCCATTCCCGGAGGCATTGCACCCATAGGGTATCCAAGCTGTTCCTGACCGTGTTCGATAACATATAATGCCTGTTTCTCGGTCATACGTTTGTCGAAGCCCTGTGCTTTACCGTCGATGCCGGTACCGTCCAGTCCGTGGCATGGTGCACACTGTACCAGAAAGACACCTTCACCCATCGCAAGTAGTGTTTCGTCATCCGGATTTTGCCACTTTTTCGCAAATTCCGCATTGTATGTTTTGACTTCTTGGTTATACTCACCGATTTGTGAATAGGCATTGAGTGGGTATCCCAGAAACCAATACCACAATCCCCAGATCATAGTTCCTACAAAACTGATTGCCCATCCCGTTGGAATGGGGTTCTTATACTCGCCGATACCATCCCAGTTTTCATCACTCAGTTCACCTGTACTGGTGTCTGTTTTCATCTGTTTGATATATTTACCGGCAACATAAACAGTGAGGATGATAATCGCAGCAGCACCCACGAGGGAGAGCTGATTGACAACATCACTTGATAAATTTATCTTCATGCTGATTCTCCTTTATTTTTTTTCTTTTCCCATGGAGAAGTAGTTTCGATTGGCTTTGAGTCCAGCTCATCATCCAAAGCGATATTTGCATATTTCTCATAATCTCTGGTACCTTTTTTCTCACTGTGGTACAGATGATATACATAACCGTATAACAAAATGACACAGATACCTGTTACTACTACATACGCATACCCTTGTATGGTGTAAGCGGTCTCAATATCCAAACTCATGATCTACCTCTTATTTTAAACTATTCAGATATGCAATAAGTGCTACAATTTGCGGAATTTTCCCGTTTGCAACTGCATCTTTGACTGCCTTGTTCTTCATCTGGGCAGCGATCTTCTTCGCATCTTCAAGTGCAGCAGCTTTTGCTTCAGCCAGTGTTCCGAGTTTCGGCATACCCTCTTTGTCGTAAGGAACGTTGAATACTTTTTTCACTGTTACCGCTTCTGCATAAGCAGTATCTACATCTGCAAGATTTTTAAACATATGTTTATAGGCAGGCATAATAGAACCAGGTACGACTGAAGTCGGTTCCCACATATGGTTTTCATGCCAGTCTGTTGTTCTGTAGTTACCTACACGGTGAAGATCAGGACCGGTTCTTTTGGAACCCCAGAGGAAAGGTCTGTCATAAGCATATTCACCGCTGAGACTATATTTACCATATCTGTCAGTTTCAGATTTAAACGGACGAATCAGCTGAGAGTGACAGGCATTACAACTGTCATGAATATAGACATGTCTGCCCGCCAGCTGTAAAATTGTGTAAGGCTTTTTACCGACCAGTGGACGTGACATCTCTGCGAAATTCGGGAGAACCTCGATCACACCGGCAAATGCTACTGTAACGAATACCATGACTGTAAACAGAAATGGGTTTTTTTCTAACCAATGAAACATTTTTTAACTCCTCCTTATGCCATAGGTGTAGCGTTTTGAGGTTCTCTTTCAAGAACACGACCCGCTGTATATGTTTTATAGACATTGAATGCCCACATAAATACACCTGTCAGGTAGAGTAAACCACCAACCGCTCTGATTGTATAGTATGGGTGCAATACGGTTACCGTATCGATGAATGAGTAAGCGAGGTTACCGTATTCATCTGTTGCTCTCCACATCATACCCTGTGTAATACCTGCAATCCACATACTTGAGAAGTAGAGTACAATACCGGTAGTCTGAATCCAGAACTGTGCATCCATTAATTTTTTGCTGTAGATCTCTCTTTTTGCAATTCTCGGTGTCATATGGAAGATTGCAGCAATAACCATAAATCCAACCCAGCCAAGTGTACCGTCATGAACGTGTCCAGGAATCCAGTCTGTAAAGTGCGCCAGAGCATTAACAGATTTGATTGCCTGAATAGGACCTTCAAGTGTAGAGAACATATAGAAGGTAGACGCCAGAACCATAAATTTGATCAGCGGATTTGTCTGCAGTTGTCCCCACTCACCTTTCATAGTCAGCAGCATATTGATCGCTGAACCCCACGAAGGAAGGATTAGTACAACTGAGAAAATTGAACCCATTGTCTGTATCCAGTCAGGAACAGTTGAGTAGAGAACATGGTGTCCACCTGCCCACAGATAAACGAACATCAATCCCCAGAAAGAGAGAAGTGAGAGTTTATAAGAGTAAACCGGCTGTCCGGACTCTTTTGGGAGGAAGTAGTAAATCATCGCGATGATAGGAGTTGTAAAGACGAATGCAACCGCATTGTGACCATACCACCATTGTACCATTGCATCATTTGTACCGGCATACATCGAGACGGAGTGATACCAGGCACCTACACCACTGACGAAATAAGTCGGTACCTCCATGTTATTGAACAGGTAAAGCATTGCAACCGCAACATAGAATGCAATGTAATACCACATAGAGATATAGAGATATTTCTCTCTTCTGATACCGATCATACCAAACAGGCTGATACCGAAAACAACCCATACGACAACGATAGCGATGTCGATCGGCCATTCAAATTCAGCATACTCTTTGGATGTAGTGATACCCATAAGCAGAGAAACAACAACGGCAGCAACACCGGCGATATAAAGCCAGAAGTGCAGTTTACCGATGAACATCATAAACGGTGATTCAGCCATAGAGACTTTCAGCATTCTCTGTCCTGAATAGTACCATGAAGCCCAGATACCGCTCAGGGTAAAGCCAAACGCCACAGAGTCTGTGTGTAACGGTCTGAGACGGCTGAATGTACCATACTCACCGAACAGGTAGTTCAGGTCGGGAAATGCTAGCTGAAATGCTATCAGAACACCGATCGACATACCTACAATACCTAATACAATTGCTGCGATGGCGAACATCTTAGCGACTGTATAGTCATACTCTAATGCATTATGTGATTGCATTAAAAACCTCCTAAATGATTTGTAATTGTCATGATTTACACATGATGACCAATTATTATACGTATAAATAGCAGAAATTTAGCTTAAAAGTTCTTTTTTGGGGATGAAAATTATAAGATTGATTTACTTTCTGTTAATAAGAGATGAAAAAGATGCAATAATTTTAACGTATAATCGTCAGTTATACAGCTCAGAAACAGCAGATCCGAAGAAGATCCGCTAAAAGATAAATCTGAAGCCTATATATGCGGAGTCGCTGTAGTTGACTTTCTCAAGTTCGTAGTCAGTATCGATATTTCTGTATCCACCGTAGATTTCGACGTTTTCAATAATCTGTACAGTCGCCTCAACTCTGTATTCGGTATAACTGTCCGCATCCTGAAAACTGAGCGGTGAAGGTGCGTAGAGTACTTTTGCACCGATTGTACCGACAGGGATGTTGCCGTTGTATATTTTGTGTTTGAAACCGAAGAGAATAGGCAACGCGAGAAAATCGTCGTCCTGGTATTGCGTAAAGAGTGTTTTAAGTCCCACCTGAAAGACCAGTGGAGGGTAGTTGTAAAAGACGTTTTCCACATAGACACCGGCTCCGAACATAGTATCGTTGTCGTTGATGAAATTTACATCAACATAAAAGTTTCGAAAAACAGGATCGCTTGTCAAAGGTGCGACATTGGCTTTTGCTTCAAATTCCACGGCTTCACTGTTGACATTGAGTCCAAATGAAAAACGCTGAAAAGCGAAGAGCTGCATACCACATAACAATGTAAGAAAAATCAGTTTTTTCAAGTTAAATCCTTTGTGCCTCTGTTGGGTCTTCGTCAGGAGTCATTTTAAGACAAACTAGTTTATAATCTCTTCATGAAGAAATTAATTTTAGCTATATTTTTGACATTAAATATCTCCGCTTCCACGCTCCATCTCTCTATTAGTTCCAACCCAAGTAAGCTCAATCCGCTGATAGCAACAGACAGTGCCAGCGGGACAATCACCGACTGGATTTTCGATGCGCTGGTAACCTATGATAAAGACGGAAAGATAGAGCCGAGACTTGCGGAAAGTTACCGGTTTAAAGATGAGACGACACTCATTTTTCATTTACGTAAAGATGTCGCGTGGAGTGACGGGCACCCTTTCAGTGCCGAGGATGTTGTCTTTACCTATCAGCTCATTACTTCCCCCAAAATTTATACACCCTATGCCAGTGAGTTTCGATATGTGAAAAGTGTCAGAGCACTGGACAAATATACGGTGGAAGTGATCTACAAAGAGCCCTATTTCAAAGCGTTGCAAACATGGATGATGAGTATTGTTCCCAAACATATTCTCTCTCATGAAGAGGATATTATGACAAGCCGTTTCAACCAGCATCCGATTGGAACGGGACCTTATACGATTGACGGGTTTGAAATATCCAAAGATATTGTGTTGAAAGCCAACCGGCACTATTTCAGACGTGTGCCGAAGATCGATGAAATTGTATACCATTTCATGCCCGATCCCAGTACCGAGTTTTTGATGCTCAAATCGCATAAACTCGATGTCGGCTCTTTGACACCATTGCAACTGGAGCGGCAGATCGATAACCGTTTTCGCAGCTTTTACGATGTCTATGAAAAGATTTCACAAAGCTATACCTATCTCGGGTTCAATCTGAAAAATCCGAAATTTCAGGATCCGCGTGTTCGTGAAGCGCTGAGTCTGGCAATTGACCGGCAGGAGTTGGTGGATATTTTGTTTTTCGGTCACGGACGCGTCTGTACCGGTCCGTTCATGCCGGGAACATTTGCCTATAACGACACTGTCAAAGCACCGTCGCAAAATATCGTCAAAGCGAAAGAACTCCTTCTTAAAGCCGGTTACGATGCGAAACATCCGCTTTCATTTGAGATTGTGACCAACTCCAATAATGCCATCCGTGTTTATGCGACACAGATTTTACAGTATCAGTTAGCCAAAGCGGGGGTGAAAGTGACGATTCGAACAATGGAGTGGCAGGCGTTTCTCAATACCGTTGTCATGCCCCGTAAATTTGAAGCGGTCATTTTGGGCTGGGGACTGGGGCTGATGCCTGACGCGTACAGTATCTGGCACAGCGAGGGGAGCAAAAAGGGCGGTTTTAACTTTATCAGCTACAAAAATCCGAAAGTAGATGCGCTGATTAAAAAAGCGGAGCGTACGATTGACCAAAAAGAGCTGGGAAAAATATACCGCGAAATCTTTGCGATGATTGTTCATGACAATCCCTATCTCTTTTTGTATATTCCCAACTCTATTACCGTTGTCAATAAGAAGATTCAAAATGTCAGCCAGTCGATTCTGGGTGTCATGCACAACGTTATCGACTGGATCAAGCCATGAAAAAAGAGACGGTGATTCTTTTCGACCTGGACGGTACGCTGATCGATTCGACAGAAGCGATTTTGAAATGTTTCGACGACTCTTTTCGTCATTTCGGATTGCCGACACCGCCGGAGGAGGAGATCAAAGCGCTCATCGGGCATCCGCTCGACTTTATGTACACACATCTGGGAGTTTCGGAAGATAAAGTGTGGGATTTTGTGGATATTTATAAGCAACATTACCGTAAACGCTCCAGACCGATGACGAGATTTCTGCCGTTCGCCAGAGAAGCTATTGAAGAGGCGGCATCTTTTGCGAGACTGGGGGTCGTGACGACTAAAACGGGGGAGTATTCGGAGATATTGCTGGAACATATGGGGGTTATGCACTATTTTGAAGTATTGGTCGGACGGGAGCATGTCACACATCCCAAACCACACCCGGAACCTGTTTTGAAAGCGTTACATCAAATGCATGTTCATACACTTCATGATGTCTGGATGATCGGTGATACCTGTCTCGATATGGTCAGTGCGAAAGATGCCGGAATCGGTGCGGTCGGTGTGCTGAGCGGATACGGACAAAAAGAGGAGTTGCAAAGGTGTAGTAAATTTTTACAAAATGACGCACTTAGTGCAATTAAATTAATAAAATCATTTAAAAAAAAGCTTAAGTTAAGTCAGAATAACCTAAAATCATAGAACAAATTAGTAGGAAAATATTTCTAAGGAGAGTTCATGTTTGAAATGAGATGGCATAGCCGAGCCGGGCAGGGTGCCGTTACCGGTGCAAAAGGTTTGGCCGATGTTGTTGCCAACACGGGCAAAGAGGTTCAGGCGTTTGCATTTTACGGTTCAGCCAAAAGAGGTGCCGCGATGACAGCATATAACCGGATAGATGACGAACCGATACTAAATCATGAAAAGTTTATGCATCCCGATTATGTGCTTGTAATCGATCCGGCGCTTGCGTATATCGCAGATATTACGGCAAATGAAAAAGAGACTACCAAGTATATCATTACTACGCATCTTCCAAAGGAAGAGTTGATTGCCGCTATTCCCAAACTTCAGGGGAAAGAGGTTTATGTCGTTGACTGTTTTGCCATCTCTCTGGATACAATCGGTCGGGCGATACCGAATACGCCGATGCTGGGGGCTTTGATGAAAGTTTCCGGTATGTTTGACCTGGAGTATTTTCAAAATGCGATGCAAAAAGTACTTTCAAAGTTTCCACAAAGAATTATCGATGCGAATATGGCTGCGATTGAACGCGCCTATAATGAAGTGAAGTAGGGAGAGATTATGAGTGATAAATATGTAGGATGGGACGAAGTAACGCAGGGAACACTGCTTTTCTCTTTTGAAGAAGAGTTTGATGCCAGCAAAGCGGCACAGACAAAACAGGAAGACAGATTGTATGCTCCGACGAACTCTTTTAAAGCATATGTCGGTGACTGGAGGGTTATCAAACCGGTTTACAACAGAGATATCTGTATCGATTGTCAGAATTGCTGGGTATTTTGTCCGGATACGTCTATTGTCAGCCGTGATAAAAAAATGATCGGTGTGGATTATGACCACTGTAAAGGATGCGGTGTATGTGTGGAAGTATGTCCGACAAATCCGAAATCTCTGCTGATGTTCGGTGAAAACGAAGATAATGATGAAGCACTGGCAAAATGGCCGGAAAAAAAGAAAAAGAGCAAGGATAAATAAAGATGGCAGAAAAAATTGATTTACAGGAAGTAGAAGTCTGGGACGGCAATATGGCGTTTTCCCATGCGATGCGTCAAGCTCAGATTGATGTTGTAGCGGCATATCCTATTACTCCGTCAACACCGACAGTACAAAATTATTCAAAATTTTTGGCAGACGGTTATATCGACGGTGAATTTGTGATGGTTGAGAGTGAACATGCGGCAATGAGTGGCTGCGTCGGTGCGGCGGCTGCCGGTGGTCGTGTTGCGACAGCTACCTCTTCACAGGGATTTGCTTTGATGGTTGAGGTGCTTTATCAGGCATCCGGTATGCGTCTGCCTATCGTGCTTGGCGTGGTAAACCGTGCCCTTGCCGCGCCGTTGAATGTCAACGGTGACCATGCAGATATGTATCTGGGGCGTGATGCAGGATGGATCAATCTCTGTTCTTTTAACCCGCAGGAAGCGTATGATCTGATGCTAATGGCGTTTAAAATCGGTGAAAACAAATCGGTAAGATTGCCTGTCATGGTACATCAGGATGGATTTATCTGTTCACATACGGCACAAAACGTCAGACCGCTGAGTGATGATGAAGCCTATAAATTTATCGGTGATTATCAGACAGTAGATGAAATGCTTGATTTCAGCAAAGCGGTTACCTATGGAGCACAGACAGAAGAGGACTGGCACTTTGAGCATAAAGCCAAGCAGCACAAAGCGCTGATGGATTCCAGAGCGGTGATCGAAGATGTATTTGCAGAGTTTGAAAAACTGACCGGCAGAAAATACAAGCGGGTTGAGAGTTATTTGATGGATGATGCCGAAGTGGCGATTGTTGCGCTCGGTACAACAGTTGACAGTGCCATCCTCTCTGCAGAAAAGATGCGCGAAGAGGGAATCAAAGCAGGTGTCGTTGCTCCAAGGGTATTGCGTCCGTTCCCGTTTGATGATATCAGAGAAGCGCTGAAGGGAGTCAAAGCGATTGCATGTATGGACAGAAGCAGTCCCGGGGGAGCGCTCGGTATGCTTTACAATGAGGTTTCAGCAGCGATGTATGCAGGTGATACCAGACCGGTGATTGTCAATTATATTTACGGTTTGGGCGGAAGAGACTTGACACAGGAAGATTTGAAATATATCTATACTGAATTGAAAGCAGATGCAGATGCGGGCAAACTGACTGGACATATTCAAAGATTTAGCGGTCTGCGTGGTCCTAAATTAGAGTTTTTTAAATAGGATAGGGGAAGAAATATGAGTACAATTAAAAAAATCAGAAATTTAAAAGATTTATCGACATCAAATGACAGGTTTGAAGGTGCACACCTTCTGTGCCCCGGGTGTGCACACTCGATTATTGTTCGCGAGTTGATGAACTGTACGGATGATAATCTGGTCATTTCGTCAAATACCGGTTGTCTGGAAGTATGTACGGCTGTTTATCCGTATACTTCATGGGATACTTCGTGGCTTCATATCGGTTTTGAA
>JALWRO010000231.1 GCA_027080605.1 Campylobacterales bacterium | reverse complement strand
CCGTTTTCGCCTGTGCAAGGTGTTTAAGCGCCTGTTTTTTGTCTGTTTTGGCAATTTTGCTTGCCGCTTTAATCAATGCGTCTGCTTTCAATACCGGAATAGGAATAACCACGACATCTTCAACTAATGTGCTGAGAGCAGTGGTTAAAACTGCTTTTGCTTCATCGACTTTATTGGCATGAAGATATTTTGCCGCAAGTTTCAGAGCATCCGGGTAAGAGCTTACCGGTAAATTAACACTGATGACATCGATTTCACTGCGTAGTGTATCGAGCAGTACTCTTGCTTCCTGTACTTTGCCGTCATCAAGCAGATCTTCTGCCATTTTAACACTTTTTTTGATCTGTTTGACATCCCCGGCATACTCTAACGCGGTAATCGATGCATCGACAGGTAAAAATTTCGGCGCTTTTTCAGCAGCCAGTACTACCTCCAGTTTTCCAATGGCATCTTCAAGATCCTTGATAGCGCTTTTGGTGTCTTTTTTGTCAAGATCGACCAAAACTTTTTGTGTCAATGCTACCGCTTCGACAGCACCTTTGATGACGTGCACCTGATTGTCTTTGGCAGTTGTTTTGGCATTGCTCACCGCTGTTTTGGACACCTCCGCGGAAGTTTTTGCCATCAGTGTGGTTGTACCGCAAAGCAGTGCGGCTGTTGCTACAGAAATAATGAATTTTTTCATCTCTCATCCTTTTTATTTAAATTTTTTAGATGAGAGAATTTTAGTCTAATTGACTCAAAGTTTCTGCAACTTAAGTTGCAATTCTAGTGTTTTGGGCGAAATTTTTTGATTTTTTGCATATTTTGAAAGATAAAAGGGATAAGAAACAGGAGTTCAAGCACAAACGACACCAGTATGACTTTGACAGTACCGTTTGGATCATCTGTCCACGGAAGTCCGCCTGTATTCATTCCGAAAAAACCGGTCATCAATGTCAACGGCAAAAATATCCCGGAAAGGATAGTCAGATAATAGACATTTCGGTTCATCTTCTCATCTACTTTGGCACGATAGAAATCATAAAGATTATCGAGTTTATCCATCGCTGCTTTGGCAAGTTCGCGAATACGTACCATATGCTCATAGAGATCAGCATACGCCAACTCTTCGAAATGTTCATATTTTTTGTGGTGCGTAATAAAAAGATCAAACGAGATCGCCGCATGAAACATCAACCTGTGAATAAGCGACATATCTTTTTTATAACTTAGCCACTGCTGCATGAACATCCCCGATAACTTATTCTCGTACAAAGACTCTTCAAGTTGTTCTATCTCATAGTGGTATTTTTGAATATCTTTAATCAATTTCTCTGTGAGATTATCCAGTAGTCGGTTCATATCCATCAGGGAACCCAGTTTTTCAAGCTTTTGGTGTGCTCTGTCATAAAAGTAACATACCCCCTCTTCTACCACAAAAGCAAACGAATCCACTTTGACACAGTCACGCTGCACTTCCGGCAAGCGTAATATCAGTATCGTGTACCCCTCACCGGGAATAAAATCGGAAGGATGCTCAGGATTTTCTATATCTTCAAGATGGAGTGCTTCAATATTCATTTTCTACCTTTCGCAACAGTTTGTTGACATCATTGACAGCCAGTCGCTTGCGTTCGACATTTAAAATGCCCTCTTTTTTCAACTGTTGCAAATGGCGATTGACTACATGCCGAACCGTGCCTATCATCGACGCCAGTTCTTCATGAGGAAGTTTATGCAAAAGACCGAGAGAAGAAAGCGGTTTTTTAATGTCCATATTTTTCAAAATCAACTTCATAAGCCTGGTGGATGTATCATACAGGGAAAGATCCGTCGCTAAATCTTCGATCTGACGCATCTGCTTTGCCATGTAGGGAAAGAAAGCTCTGTTAAATGCAGGATTGCTGTCGATCCACTCCCGTACCTTTTTAATCGGCAATTCCAAAACTTCAGCATCGTCGAGAGCGGTCGTCATCACTTCATGATAGCTACCGTCCAGTACAGTCAGCACATCAAACATATCCGCGTGCCCCAATAGATAAAGTGTCTGTTCTCTGTTGTTTCGGGGATTGTACTGATAGACTTTGATACGACCTGTCAAAATAATATAAAAGTATTTCAAAGTATCGTCACTGTTCATAGCCGGAGCATTTTTCACATATTTTCGAATCACTCCGATCCGATTGATCTCTTCAATCAAAGCTTCACTGATACCGTCAAAAGGATCGAGTTTGGTCAAGTGCAACATATTTTTCCCCTGTATCTCATAAAGTAAAGGATTATAACACAGCTCGTTAAAAAGGGTGCTGGGTAAAAACAGATGTTTTGGAAGTTGCTTATTTTGGGAAAGAAGTCAAAAAAGGTGGTGGCTGGAGACGGAATCGAACCGCCGACACGGTGATTTTCAGTCACCTGCTCTACCGACTGAGCTATCCAGCCATCTTCGTTAAAAGAGATGAAATTATACAAAAAAAGTTTAAAAGTCAACTTAAATTGTTAATGAATTTGAAAAAATCTTCACCCCGGTGTGCATAGGAGCTAAACTGATCCAGACTTGCAGCAGCCGGAGAGAGCATCGCAACGCTGCCTGTATCGTGGTTTTGGTCTATTTTCGCCACTGCTTTGTCAAGGGTACGACATTCATGAAAAGAGAGTTCATTTTTTTGGGATGCTTCTCTCAGTCGCTCCATATTTGCCCCGATAGCGTAAATTTCCACATCCATACCTTTGAGTTTTTCAAAAAGCGTATCCAAAGAGGCGCCTTTATCATCACCTCCGAGTATAAGGTGAATCTTCTGTTCATGATAACTCTCCAGTGCAGCAACGGTCGCATCCGGATTGGTTGCTTTGGAGTCATTGATCCATAGTCGTCCTTTGGCATCGACAAACTCTTCCAAACGGTGTTTGCCTATGTGGTAGCTGTTGATCCGGTCGTAATCGATCTCATCAAAGAGTATCTTCGTCACACCCAGTGCCAGCAGTGCATCGGTCAGGAAAGGTTCGCGAAAATGGACTTTATGCAGGTCAATACCGAAATATTCAGCAAGATCTTCTGCATTGTCATAGGTGATTTTCATCGCTCTGGTCGGAACATCTGCATATTTTGACGGCAACAGCACCACTTCACCCTCCTGCATCTGCTGCAGCGGTTTGAGCTTGGCTTCTTCATACGCTTCAAAACTACCGTGCCAGCTGATGTGATCAGGGGTAATCGGCAAAATAACATAGATATTCGGTGCGGCGATATTGGTATAGTGCAGCGTAAATGAACTGGTTTCCAAAATCCACAAAGGCGCGTGTTCATCGAGCATGGCAAGCGGTGTGCCGATATTTCCGCCTGTCACCCCGCCCCGCTTTTTGAGCAAATGCCCCAGCATATCGGTCGTGGTGGTCTTGCCGTTGGTACCAGTCACCCAGATACTGTAAGGCATACTGGAGGCGAACAGATCATATTCACTGACGAGATTTTTCGCTTTTTGAATTAAAGGATGCGTCGGAGGAATACCAGGACTAGTCACTTCGAGAATACTTGTGTCCGGGTTGAAAAGATCGCTCGACAAAAATTCGTTGCCGTATTTGTCGGATGTCACAGCGCTGAATTTATCGTCATAAATCCGGCATTTACCAAACTTCTTCGCTATCGCTTTGGTGGTAATACCGTATCCGAAAAGTGTCAACATCAGCGTATCTTTAACGTAATGAGTGCCAATAGATTTGACATCAGTGCCATAATCCAGAACCGCACGATGATTTTGTTTTCCGCCCACCCTTTCAACTCAAAATGGTGGTGAATAGGTGCCATGCGAAAAACACGCTTTTTTCTTGTTTTATAGCTTCCTACCTGCAAAATCACGGAAACCGTCTCCATCACAAAGACAAAACCGATCAAAATGAGTAAAATCTCGTTTTTTGTAATAATCGCCATATAGGCAATAAAACCGCCCAGACTCAGGCTGCCGCTATCTCCCATAAAAATCTCGGC
>JALWRO010000230.1 GCA_027080605.1 Campylobacterales bacterium | reverse complement strand
GATATATAGTTGTCAGAGGTACTCTTGATGCAAAATGAAAAAAATCTACTCAATCCGCCATCGACAGATTTCTGTATGCTCGACTACGAGTGTGCCTATCTTCCCGATAAAAAAGTACGAATGTTTTACAAATATGTACTAGAATCTTCAAAGGCATTTAACACAGCGGTTATTCAACGGGGATGGAGGCGTTTTGGGAGATACTATTTTCACCCCATCTGCGAGGGGTGCACCGGCTGCAAAAGCCTTCGCATAGACGTAGAAAAGTTCACCCCTTCAAAATCACAGAAAAAGGCGATGAAACGCAACAAAGATACGAGGATCATCATCCAGAAACCGACGATGACACAGATGCACATCGACCTCTACAACAAGTACCACAACTTCAAAGCCCGAAAAGATGGATGGAAACAGAAGGGAATCAGTTACAGAGAGTACAAAGAAAACTTTGTCGAAGGCTCTTACGATTTTGGCAAAGAGGTACTCTACATACGCGATGAACAGTTGATCGGCGTCGACCTGATCGATATTGTCGATGACGGTATCAGCGCAATCTATTTCTATTATGATCCTGACTATGCACGATACTCGCTGGGCACCTATTCCCTGATCTATCAGATAGAACTTGCCAAAATCCTCAAACTCAAATGGATTTACCTCGGATATTGGGTAGAGGGTTGTAAGGCATTCGCCTACAAACCCAATTTCAAACCACAGGAGATTCTGGACGGATTCCCCACGCCTGAAGAACCCTATGAATGGAAAGCGTGGGAAGGAGATATACCCACTTAACGATAGTTGGTAATGTCGATATCCGTTTTCAGTACTTTCGCAGGCACACCACCGACGACTGTGTTATCCGGTACATCTCTGATCACCACCGCATTGGCACCGACGATACAGTTTTTCCCGATTGTTACAGGACCGATAATCTTCGCACCGGGTGCAATTTCACAATTGTCCCCGATGACAGGCACTTCGTAGATTTTGGACGTACCGCCGATCACCACTCCGGGACCGATCAAAACATTTTCGCCGATCACCGCACGGTCGTGAATCACCGTCCCGACACCCCCATACCCGATACGACTCCCTTTTCCGATCTTCGCACCGAGGCTGATTTGACAACCGAAAAGCAACCGGACAAAAACGATATTGATCAATTTCGGCAATATCGGAATTTTGAGATTGTGCAGAAAAAGCGCGAAATAGTAGATTTGTAAAACAAGTTTGCTCATGAAGATATCCTTCTGTGATATGTAATATGAAAAAATCGGCAGAAAACGGGTTTACTGAACCACTTTGCCGATATGCTTTTCAACGGAAGCGATCTTTGTTTTCAGTCTGTTCGCCCCGCCCTTACGGATATCAAACTTCATTGCCGCATAGACCCGTTCACAGTCACTCAGACAATCATACGCCTGTTCAATCACCGTCAACGCCTCTCTCATCGTCTCCGTCTCCACCACCGTGCCCATTGGTGTCAATCTGTACGGATACCCGCTTTGGTCTATCATCTGTACAATTTTACTCACCTGTTTCGAAACACTCGCCCCTTCACGACAATCATCCGAAGTCGGGAACATTGAAAATTCCAGCAGCACACTCAGTTTTTCCATATTTACCATCCTAAAATCAAAAATAAAGAAGAGAGGAAGTAGTCCATAACAAACACGGTGATCGATCCCAGTACAACGGCACTGGTAGTCGCTTCACCGACCCCTTTCGCCCCGCCTCCGGCATTGTAGCCGATATAGGTACCGATCGAACCGATCAGAAACCCGAAAACAAAGCCTTTCAATACACCGGTAAAGATATCACTCAAATCGAGATACATATTGATCGTGTTGAGAAACTCGGTCTTATTGACACCCAGAGCAAAATCGGAGATCAGGTAAGCACTGACCGCACCGAAAGCATCGAAGATGATAATCAAAAGCGGCAAAGAGAGTGTCGTGGCAATCACACGGGGAATAATCAGATATTTTTTCGAGTTGACTGCAAGCGTATCCAGTGCATCGATCTGTTCGGTAACACGCATGGTTCCAAGCTCCGCCGCCATGGCGGAAATGGCACGTGAAGTCAGCATCAGTCCGGCAAATACCGGTCCCAGTTCCCGGAAAATAGAGATAAATATGGGATACCCCATCAGGTTTTCCGCACCAAATTCATGAAACCCCTGGTAGAGCTGCACCGCCTCCACCATACCTGTAAAGGTACCGGTCAAAATAATGACACCGCTCGAACCGATTCCGGCAATGACAATCTGCTGCAAAGTCTCTTTCACACGATACGGTTTTGTTATATATAATGGAAAGAGATGCAGCTGAAACAGTGCAAAATCACCGATGTTTTTCAGCACATCCACAAACCAGAAATAACATCTTCCGATATATGCAAAAAAACTTTCAATATATGTCATTTTTTATAAGAACCTCTGCTTTTTTACCAAAAATGGAAATTTTTTATCACTTTTATACAAAAAATATAAACTTTTTTTGAAACTGTACGATATTGCATATAAGCAAATAGAGCTATTACCGCACCAGCTAAATACCTATTTGATGATAACAAAAGAAAGGATAATCATGGCTGAAGCTACAGAGAAGACAGAAGTTGTCGTAGAGAAAAAGAGTGGAGGATCCAATATATTGCTGATTGTCATCGCTGCGATGCTCGGTTTGATGCTCATCGGCGGCGGTGTCGGCGCCTATCTGCTTTTAAGTGAAGACGATGCCGTTATGGCGGATGCGAATCAGGCAAAAGCGACCCAAACAGAAAAACAGGAGAGCGCAGCGGCGGCACAGACACCGACAAAATCGGTACGAAAATCCGACTTTACCCATATTGGACCGATGTACCCGCTGGATCAGTTTATTGTCAACCTTTTCAGCGAAGACGGCAGCAGGTATCTTAAAACGACAATCAACCTTGAGATGAGTATTCCCGAGCTCTCCACGGAACTCGACGCCAAAAAACCGCTGATACGCGATATCATCATCAAAGCACTGTCAGCGAAGTCGTATGAAGAAATCAGTACTATTGCAGGTAAAGAGAACCTCAAAGATGAAATTGTCGCAAATGTAAATGCGGTATTGAAGGATGGAAAGATCAACAATGTCTTTTTCACAGACTTTGTAATCCAGTAAAAAAGATGATGACCGGTATAGATATCGTTAAAATAGAACGTATTGAAAAACTTCTGGAAAAACACCCGGACAAAGTACTAAAACGGTTTCTTCATGAAGAGGAGATTGCACTGGCACAATCTGCAGAGACCGTGGCAGGTTTTTACGCGGCAAAAGAGGCCGTTTCCAAAGCACTTGGACACGGCATCTCCGCAACGTGTGGATTTCATGATATCAAAATCCATAAAGACAGTCGCGGTGCCCCCTACTTTACACTCAAGCGCGAACTGGTGGAAAAACTCCAGATCACAAAGTGCGCTTTGTCAATCAGCCATGACGGCGGATTTGCAATCGCTGTGGCTTGTATTTGGTCGAAAAGCCCTTCAGGCAGGGAAATATGTCACTAATTTACACATCTGTTATCACGTCAATATCTTGTATTTTTGCATAAAAACACTTCATAATTGAATTATTTTACTTTCGTATCCTCCATTTTTCAGACATTGAATTAAATATTTTAAATTTTTTATTAAATCTATTGAATTTTTTTGTAAACGTGCCGATATAGTTATAACAGGGTAATCAATCTGATTATTTTGTAACTATAATTGAGGAGATAGTTATGTTAATTACAATAGGTCTTTTTCTGGCAGTGGTGTTACTCCTGCTGATCGGCTATATCGGCGAAGTGGTTACTTCGATGGGAGATAGTTCCGCAGAGATGGAAGATGAGATGGTGATTGAGCAAGATCATGTATTAAGCCCGACAGCTTAATAAAATATAAATATATAATATATCTTTCATATAATATGCTAACAGGCAAAAACAGCATATTCG
>JALWRO010000229.1 GCA_027080605.1 Campylobacterales bacterium | reverse complement strand
CGGCATCGTCCTCGTGAGCTTCATCGATGAACTGCGCAAAAAATTCCCCCACGTCAAAACCGAAGGACTCGTCAAAGAAGCCACACTCCTGCGACTGCGCCCCGTCCTCATGACCGCCTTCACCACACTCTTTGGCATCCTCCCGCTGCTCTTCGCCACAGGCGTCGGCTCCGAAATCCAATACCCCCTCTCCGTCGTCGTCACCGGCGGCATCCTCTCCTCGACACTACTGACACTGCTGGTGTTACCGGGGTTGTATGTGCTGTTTTACAGGAAGGGGTAGAGGGGTTTCCGCAGGTGGGTGCCTGCGGGGGAATTTACAGTTTTGAATAGTAGTGTTCAATTTTTTGTGCCATCAATGCTCTTCTTTTTTGTAGGAAATCTTCATAGTCGTCAATTGTCATCTCTTCCATACCTTCAGGGATACAATGCATTTGGAAATTCTCTTTCAGCTCATCGATATTCGTGATAGCACCATATTCGCTTTTATCGTTTGTACATTGTTCGAGAAGTTTTTTGAAGTATATGGCAGGTTCTTTGTCTCCGATCTTGATATTGATTTCGCTTTGCATGATGACATAGTTTGCAATCTGATTATATTTTCCTCTTGTAAGCCCATGTTTTTTCAAATAGTTTTTGGGAAAGATATGATGAATGTCACCTCGATGTGTGATAAGCGCAGCAACCGTGATATCTTTGGACAGGAAGCCTTTATCATTGTCGTAGACTTGTGAAGCAAGGTAGACATTGAAGTGAGGACTACTTGCTACTGAAGTATTAAGATGTTGTGGTAATGCTGCTTCCCAGAAAGCCTTGGAAAGTTCCGCAGATTCGATGTCGTTTAAATAGGTATCGATACCTAAAGAATCGATTCGCTTGATATCATAGTCGAATGATGACTCCGGTGATGCGGAGTAGCGCTTGGTAAGCACCGACATCACATACCAGCGTCTTACATAGGATTCAATCAGATTGGGATCGACTTTTTGCGTTCGAAGTGTCAAATAAACGATGTAGGCAAAGTTGAGGGCATTTTGCGATCTGATCATACTATGGTCGATGAATCCTGCCGAACGTATGATCATAAGGAATCTTTTGAAGTCATTTTCATTCATGAAACGCATAATGCCCTGTTTGAGTCTCGCAAAAGATTGTTCAGCGATTTCCTCTTCAAATTCACGTGTTTCAAAGTTCCTACCTGAAAGCAAAGCGACAAGATCTTCAAGTTTGCCACGTTTAAATTCGGATGTGAACGCAACACGTAGCATATCGGTATAACTCGGGTCATACAGGTCATCCGTTTCGTTTTTGAGCCAGCGCATTGCCTGGAAATAGTCTGTTTTGACAAACTCTTTGTCGATACTTTTGATTTGTCGATAGAACTCCGGTGCCACTGCGAGATGACAGAAATAGTCGATACTTTTGCGTAAATCATTTCCACCGTATGTCTCATTGGCAGCAATTTTGGACATTGCGAAATCTGCTTGCGATAAGACGGCTCCCTGTGAATTGATACGGATAAAGATTTCTGTTACTGTATCGATGTCGAGATTTGAATTGAGTTCAATCAATCCAATGTGGTTATTTGTGATGCCCCTGAGTGATTCGATTATGGTAAAGATTTCATCTTCACTGACATCGGGATTGTCTTCTGTGTATTTTTTAACAAAATCAAACATTTTAAAAGAGGGAGAGATAATCTGTGCAATATCCGGTATCCATGCCTTGTTTTTTTCAATTGCCGGGTTTGAAACTTCAAATTTTTGCTCTTTGGGATTGAAAGCGATTTTAATGCGAACACGTTTGTAGTCTTTGTTGACAATTTCTCTTCCCATCAATGCGGTCATAAGTGCAGTGACCCGCTGCTGCCCATCGATAAGTATTCGTTTCCCTTCCGAGGTTGTACCGTCTTTGAGTTTCACAGTAGGATTACGCCATGAAATCAAATAACCGACAGGATAGCCCCGATAGAGTGAATCGATCAAGTCACGAACTTTCGATGCACTCCACACAAATGGTCTTTGTATCTCAGGAATCGCAATTTCGCCTGATTCTATCCAGGTCAGTAATGTCTGGATTGGATGTTGGTTGACACTATATTGCTGAATAGCCATAGAAATTCCTTGTTTTTTAATATATTATGATAACAGTTTGAAAATTAAAACAAAATGCAATAGTTTATATTTTTTTAAATATATGGTTTTCTAATTTATAGCAAGACTATGACAAAAAATGAATGCGCGAGGGTCAGGGATTGTTTTAACTTATAGAAAACACTAACATGACAGATGGTAAAAATATATTTCAAAATGAAATTTTATTTTACACAAGTACAAAAAATTACTATAATTATTCAAAGAAAAGCTTAAAATAGCCATATAAAGATATTGCTATTTTGGCTTATCATGAGGTATAATATGGATGAAACAAGTTTTGAGTGGGATGAAATAAAGAATCTCTTAAATCAGCAAAAACACCATGTCTCATTTGAATAGGCGCAGTATGCCTTTTTTGACAAACAGCGTGTTATTGCCAAAGATTTGGAACACTCTGTAGTAGAGAAGAGATATTTCTGTTTTGGCAGGGTGAATGGTGGTGTATTGACAGTGCGATTTACCTACCGTCAGAATAAGATCAGAATCATTGGTGCAGGTTACTGGAGAAAAGGAAAGAAGATTTATGAAAAAGAAAATCAAATATAGCGACGAACCCATTGACGCTAAAGTTGTCGATGACTTTTTGCCAAGCCCCGAAGAGTTGGTGCCGCGGGATGAGAAGGTGAAGGTGACGATTGCACTCTCCAGAGAGAGTGTGGAGTTTTTCAAAGCCGAGGCGAAGAGACTCGATACGAACTATCAGAAAATGATTCGTAATCTACTTGATATATATGTCAAAAGGCATAATCTCAATACAGATTAGTTGTCATTTTGACAAAAGTATAAAAATTGGTTAAAATGACAACTCTGAAAAGGAGTGTTCATGAAAGTGGAGCATCAGTTATTTGAATCGATGTTGAAAGCGAAAGGTATAACGAAAAAGGCGTTCTCCGAATATACAAACATTCCTTACTATACGGTTGCCGGTTGGAAAAAATCTGGAAAGGTGCCGAAATATGCAATGATTTTATTGAAAAATATGCCGTCAGTCAAAACGATTACTACGCAGCAACTGTTAGATGCAGGTTTCCCTCGGGCGATTCTCTGGAATAACGATCCTTCCAAAGAGGTTGCGAGTGATATTTTCATTGTTGCCACACTTAGACGGGCTTACAATGATTTTGTGATCGAACAGATTTTGGATTTTTTCGGAACGGAAGCTGTGCTTGCGGCACTGCTCAAACATAAAGATAAAGTTTCGGACACGTTGATTCAACATGTGACGAAATATATCGATAACACAGTACAATCTGTATAGTTTGTACCAAAAAATCCCAAAACAAGAAATTTTGGTACAATGTTTTACCTTTACTCCACCGTAAACTGTCCCATCATCCCCGCGTCTTCATGTTCAAGAAAGTGGCAGTGGTACATATAGGGTGATGCGGTGTCTTTGTAGTCGACCATTTTGACGATCAGTTTGACTTTTTCTCCGGCGGGGAGGTAGACGACATCTTTGTACCCTTTTTCGTTTTCGGCGACGTTGGCGGGGTTGCCGTTTCGCTCGAGTATCATGAAGTGTGTAGCGTGGATGTGGAAGTTGTGGTGCATGCCCATCGTGTTTTCGATTTCCCAGATTTCGACCTGATCGATCGGTACGTGTTCGTTGATGACGTTCATGTCCATCGAAACGCCGTTGATCGTGAAGGTGCCCATGCGTCCTGCGAGGCTGAAGCGTCGGGTGGTTTGGGCGTTTTGCGGGTCAAATCTCACGAGTGATGTGAGGCTGGCGGGCAGGGTGGTGGTGGCGGTGGCGGTCGCCTCTTTGGTGACGCGCAGTTCGAGGAATGTTTTGCCGGTTTGAAAATCTTTGAGTTGCAATGTTCTGTCTTTGTCTCCGGAGAGGTCGACGACGATCTCTGCCCGTTC
>JALWRO010000228.1 GCA_027080605.1 Campylobacterales bacterium | reverse complement strand
TCCATACATCGGTTCTGTTTGACGGCAGCGGATCGGCGCCTCAGCACCTCAGTGGCGGCAACTTCAAAATACCGCAGTCACTCTTCACCAGCGGCATGGCATCAAACATACCGGTAAAAATCAACTACCGACGCAAACGTTCCGTACCGCAGGATCCATTTACCGTCCATAAAAACGACTTCAATCTCACCGTTGTGGACGACGACAATGTCACCGGCGGAGACTTTGATAAAACGACCGACCAGAGTGTCCAGTACCTCTACGCACGGGTCTATGCAACAACAATCAAAACAGATCAGGAGAGCATCGACGTACCGCTCTACTACGAAGCGTACTGCAAAGATTGCAACCGCAGCAAATATTTTCCGGCAAATGTTCATGAAGGTCTCGACTCTGTCAACTGGTACCGGATCAACACGCTCCACACCAGCGCCGCACAAGGACATATTCAGTCTATATTCGCGAAAAACGGCACCCAGATCGGCACCGTCACACTCGATAAAATCCCGCTTTCACTCGGCACACTGAACGCACCGCACCGTGACAGAATCTTTTTCAAACCTGATGCATGGCTGCAGTTCAACAAATATAAAGAGACAGAGGATAAATCCCATTTCGACGTCTTCTTTTTCCCACCGGATGAAAAGTGGGGCGGCAAAGGTGATATCGGACGTACGATAGACCTCAATATCTCCAAAACCAACCGACAAACCATCGACTGGTAGCCGGGTGGGGTTCAGTTTGTGCTTGAAAAGACGATATAGGGTATAGAGAACCTTACAAGGAATCTGACATGAAGTACAAACGAACACTTTTCATAGCATTGGCGGTAGGTGCGGTGGCACTCTCCATCCTCTCCAACGAGAGCAGTTTTACCAATATGTACAGTTTCGTCAATCCGGTAGATTTGCTGGTGCTCTACTAACGTTTCATGAAGCGCTGCGGCTTGTGGCGCTTCACGGATGCAATCCATAGCCGGTTGACGATCAGATAGACCAGCAAAGAGACACCGACGCAGTAAGGAATCGTACCGACATAGAGCGGTACGACGATGTCATCCCAGTGATTTTGAAACCACTCCAGCGTCAGTTCGACGTTTTCCAACCCACTTCTTCCAAGCAAAAGATTTCCCGTTTTATACTCCATATAGTACATAAAGGGCATCGTAACCGGATTGCTCAGCCAAACCATCGAAAAAGCGATCGGTACGTTAAATTTGACGAACGGTGTTATGGCAAGAACCGCCAGCATCTGCATCGGCATGGGGATAAATCCCCAGAAAAGACCGATCAAAAGTCCTCTGGTAACAGATTTTCGGTTGATAGCAAGATACTCCCGGGGAATTTTGTATTTTTTGATCAGGGCATCAAATTTGCTGTTTCTGGCAGTGGATTTAAAGGTTTTTCTTATCATGCTACTTTAAACTATTTTTTATTTTATACATTACTTGTGTTATAATATCCCATCTTGGTTTAGGAAAACGTATGATCGACAAAGCGGCACTGGACAATCTTGCGGAAGAGGAAAAAACGCAACTCAAACACTCTCTCGAAGAGATTATCGAACGAACGTATGATCTGGAGAAAGAGTACAAACTGCTGCAAAAGAGCGTACTCGGTTTTCAGGAGCTGGTCAGACAACTCGTCGAATCACAGCCCAATCCAATGTGGATTGTCGACAAAGAGCATATAGAAACGATTTTTTTCCAAAACAGCGCGTCAAAAGCGTACAGCAACCTGATACCCCTCATCGACCTCTCCAGAGAAATTCAGGAGATCGAATGCGGTCAGAGTATTTTACTGGTCAAACTGAGTACCGTCGAAGGCGACAAGACAAAACGGATCATCTCCGCTACCGACATTACCGAACAGAAAAGAAGCGAACGGCTCGCCTCGATGGGGCGCATTGCCGCACACCTCGCTCATGAAATCCGCAATCCCATCGGCTCCATTTCACTGATGGCTTCCACCCTGCTCAAACGTGTCGATGCAAAACAAAAACCCCTGGTCGAAGAGATCAAAAGTGCCATCGGCCGGGTGGAGCGGATTATCAAATCGACCCTCCTCTTTACCAAAGGTGTCGATATCCACAAAGAACCGTTCCCACTCTCACGGCTGGAAACAGAGATACACAGCGCATTTGAGAACTACGGCTACACCAAAGAGATCCGACTGGAAACCGATTTTTGCGACGCAACGGTGGAAGGAGATTTTGATCTGCTGGGGATTGTGATGCAAAACTTTCTCTACAACAGTATCGATGCTATCGAAGAGAGCGACGAAGAGGAGGGGGTTGTTTCGATCACTGCAACTGAAACACCCGACGGCACGCTCCTGACCATCAAAGACAGCGGCGTACCCATCGAAAATGAAAACATCCTCTATGAACCTTTCAAAACCACCAAAACCAAAGGACACGGGCTGGGACTGGCACTGAGTCTTGAGATTATCAAGGCGCATAATGGTACAATAGAACTATTACATGAAACGAAAGGTTTCAAAATCTATTTACCCCGGGATTAGCCCTGTCGGGCAATGACTCCCGCGCAGTAAGGATACCTTTGCCAAAAAAAGCGATCATTTTTCTCAATATGGGTGCACCCCGCAACCTCGATGAAGTCGAACTTTTTCTGCACCATATGTTTAACGACAAAAACATCATCACCGTCAAAAGCAATCTTTTGAGAGCCTATATCGCCTCTTCCATTATCCGCAATCATAAAGAGGATGCCCGAAGCAACTATGCCAAACTCGGAGGTGCATCGCCACTGGTTGAAAATACCAACAAGCTGCTGGAAAAAGCCCGGACGGCATTTCCCGACTGTTATGTCATCAACATCATGCGATATACCCCGCCTTTCGCTTTTGAAGAGGTCAAATGGCTACAGCTCAAGGGGGTCGAAGAGATCACCGTCATACCGCTCTATCCGCACTACTCCACCACGACCGTGAAATCCTCCCTCGAAGATCTCTACGAAGCACTCTCAGCGGCAAACTTTGCGCCGACGATGAAAATTTACACCCGTTTCTACAAAAATGAACACTACAATTTAGCCATCATCGAAGAGATCAAAAAAGCGCTCGGCGATGCAAATGCCAAGACGTATGACTTGATCTTCTCAGCACACTCACTGCCCCAGAGCATTATTGACAAAGGTGATCCTTACCAGAAAGAGGTGATCGAACATGTCAATATACTTCATGATATGCTCGATGCCCAAAAACTGAACTTCAGAAATATCCACCTCGCCTACCAGTCGAAACTTGGCAAACAGAAGTGGCTTGAACCCTCACTGCAAAGCAAACTGGAAGAGCTACGCAATAAAAAAGTGATTGTTTTCCCCATCTCCTTCACCCTCGACAACTCCGAAACCGACTATGAACTGGATATGGAGTACAGAGAGATAGCGGAGGAGCTTGGCTTTGAGGTCTATAAAGTAGCGAAATGCCCGAATGATTCGGAGCTGTTTATCGAAGCGATCAAAAGTATGGCGGAGTGCTGAGAAGCACGCCGCACGTAGTTATCGCAGTCTTGACTCACGTCCCAGATTTTTTGCAAGCATGTAGTAAAACGTTGCGCGGTATTTGTTTCGCACGCCTTTGAGTTTCTCGCATACTTCCGCGACGGCACTGTTCAATGCCTCTTTGTCATTTTTGGGCATTTTCAGTTTACGTACCAGGAAATTGGTTTTAACAGTTTCCAGCTCTTTTGGGTCACTGCATGAAACCAGTTCGGCATCTTTTCTGTAGATGGAAGGTCCCAGGTTTTTGACGATAATCTCCAGAAAATGATCATCCACTTCACCCAGATGTTTCATGATGTCATCATGATAGAGCGCCAGTTTCGCTTCTCTTTTGGAAGGGGCTTTGGCAGTCGTTTTTTTTGCTGACGCAGTTTTTGCCGCCGGTTTTTTTGCAGCTTCAGCAGGTTTCTCTTTCGGCTTAGATTCAGCCTTTTTTGCAGCCGGTTTCACAGGTGCTTTGTTGACGTCTGTATTCTCTTTAGCCGTCTCTTTTTTTACTTCGGTACTTTTTTTCGCTTCCGCTTCGACACTTTTCTTTTCAG
>JALWRO010000227.1:2890-4099 GCA_027080605.1 Campylobacterales bacterium | reverse complement strand
CAAAAACCTCAAAACGCTGGCGGACAGGTTTTTTCAGGAGCCGGAGCTGGAAGTGGTGATGCAGTCGAGCGGCTTTTCAAATCATATTCTGATAATCGGGTACGGTCCGCTGGGGGAGAAGATTGCAGCAAAGCTCAAAAAGGCGGGGGTGCCCTATATTATCATCGAACATGAGATGGATCTGGTCAAGAAGGGGGAAGCGCAGGGTGAGCGGATTTTCCTTGCCAATGCCATGCAGCGTCAGACGCTGGAAGCGCTGGGTGCGAAAGAGTCGCTGGCGGTGATCGTCGCGCTGGACAATGCCGCCAAAATCCGCCAAGTGTGCGAAGCGCTGATGTCGCTGGACAAACATATCAACGCTATCGTCAAAGTACGCAACGAGAGCCACAAAAAGATTGTTGAAGAGTTCGGCATCCCGCATATTATCGTTGCGAGCGAGGAGATGGCGGAGATTATTACAAGGGAAGCATTGACGTGCGATTTAAGAACAAAACACATCTGATTTTTGATATGGACGGCACGCTGGTCGATTCGTCTGAACTGCTTGCCAATACGATCAACTATGTCCGCAAAAAGATCGGACTTCCGGCAATGGACGAAGAGACGATCCTCCGTGCGCTCAACGATACGTCGCTGAACCCGGCGCACTTTTACTACGAAGCGGAGCAGTTTGAAGAGATTCATGAACGCTACTTTCAGGAGTACTATCTGGCAAATCACCACAGAGAGAGCAGGCTTTACGACGGTGTAGGGGAGATGCTTGAAAAACTCAGAGAAAATCGCTCGCTTTCAGTCGCGACCAATGCTTACGATGTCTCCGCCCGACCGCTGCTCAAAGCGTTGAAAATCGACCACTGCTTTGACCATCTGCTCTGCGGCGACCATGTCTCCAAAGCCAAACCCCATCCGCAGATGCTGGAGGAGATCATTACCGCTTACGACAGGGAGCGGGAAGCGTTTCTTATGATCGGCGACGGCGAACGTGATGTGCAGGCAGCGCAAAATGCGGGTATTGACGGAGTGCTGGTGCAGTGGGGATTCAGTGACCATACAGAGGCGGTACACAGTGTGGAGGCGTTGCTGAAGCTTCTGGGAGAGAGTTCATGAAGCGGTTGTTTGTCTGGCTTCTGTTGCCGGTACTGCTCTTTGCAAGTGTCGATATCTCCGTCTCCAACGGCGCCGTGACCAATGCCGGAACCCTGCTGCTGA
>JALWRO010000227.1:0-2880 GCA_027080605.1 Campylobacterales bacterium | reverse complement strand
TGCTGCGGAAACTCCGTGCCGATGCCAAAGAGCCGAAAATGTCACGGATTTATGCGGCATTTGAGGGAAAACGCTACCCTTTTTACCGGGATAAATTTTCTAAAGGACGCACCTTTTACACTCTGATCCCCGTCTCCTACTATGCCAAACCCAAAGAGAGCAGGCTTGTTGTGGTGCGGGTGGAAAACGGGAAGAAACAGTACAAAAGTTATCTGATCGACATCTATAAAGGGGACTACCGTTCAGAGCGACTTCATGTAGCGCCCTCGCGTGCGAAGATCAATCCCAAAAACCGCAGACGTATCGCCAGGGAGCGTAAAGAGGCGATGCAGATTTATAAAACTTCCACACCGAAGCTTTATATTCGCAAACCAATTGTACCGCCGCTTTCGTCAAAAATCACCAGTCCGTTTGGTACGAAGCGCGTTTTTAACGGTGTGTTAAAAAGCTTTCACTCCGGTACCGACTACCGCGCCAAAACCGGTACACCCATCCGAAGCGTCGCCGACGGGCGGGTCGTGCTGATTAAAAACCGCTTCTTTGCCGGAAACTCTGTCATCATCGATCACGGACAGGGGATTTATACCGGCTACTACCATCTGAGCCGTTTCAAAGTACATAAAGGGGAGTTTGTCCAAAGAGGGCAGGTGATCGGACTGGCGGGCGCCACCGGACGCGTGACCGGACCGCACTTGCACTTTACTGTTCATGTAAACGGTATGCTGGTCGATCCGTTGCAGTTTATCGATACCTTTAACGGGCTGTTTCTCCAGCCTGAAAAGATCTAATCTCTTACCAGTCTATTTTGTCAAAAGCACTTCGGGTACCAATCTGAATATCGACTGTTTTGCCTCTCTTCCCGCGTCCTGCCCAGGATTTCGGCTTAGGGTTGAAGTGTACGATAAAATCGTGTTCCGAAGCTCCGGGATTGAACATATTGTATCGCAGATATGACAGTGGGACATAACGCACTTTGGTGATAAGCGGTGTTGCACCCACTTCGATTTTTATATGTCGGTTATCCGTTTTTTCAAGTTTGGTTATCGCACGTACATGTGACACGACATCTTCTTCGGATGTCGGTATATAGTCCGGTGAATCGAGTGAATCGAAATCCATACTGCTTGTTTCAGTCTCCGGAAGAATATACCAGTGAATACGATCGACACTTTCATGAAGATCTGTCAGATGGTAGGCATTCATATTGCATTCATTACAGTAAGTCTCATAGAAAAGCGTGGCTTGCATCTTTTTTCCTTCGACGCTTTGTGTCGGTGCATAGGCGCGGGCATAGAGATAAATCACCTGTTTACTTGTATTTTGGTCGAGTTGTGCGGTATCGACAGTCGCTTTGAGCTTCTCGATGCGGTATGTCAAAGGATTACGCGCTTTGGAGGCGTCCCGTTTGAAATTGAGCCAGATGGTTTCATTGCCTGTACCGTGGCTAAACTGATTTTTGGTGATGCGAAAAGAAAAGTTACCACTTTTGACACCGGCAGGCATGGCGGGTATGTTGATTTTTGTGCCATTCGGGTAGCTAGCCAGCGGCTGGCGGGACTGGGCAGCCGTGTCTGTTGCGAAAGAGACTGTGACATTGACATCTTTTGCGTAGCAAGACGGAGTGAAATTGTATGTCTGATTCCCGTCTGTTGCGGTTACTGCAAGATTGAGTATTAGTTTTGCACCCATTGTCAGGGGATCACTGCTGAAGTAGGTGTAATTGCTTGCACCGTTTTGCAGATCCCATGTCAGCAGGTTGATCTTTCCGGCTGTAAATTCCGGAGTGGTCATGGTGTCCGGTGCGATAAATCTGTCGGTGGTGTCGCTATTGTCAATATGGGCATATTCCGTATTGCCGGTATTGATTTCATGTGCCGTAAGTGAGAGCTTGCCGACTTCACTGTATGTTGTCTGAATGGTTGCTTTGCCGTTTGAAAAGTTCCCTTTTGTCATCTGAAGCGTACCGGTATAGCAACCCTGAGGAGCTTTCACTTCATGATATGTGATATCATAGACATTCTTCGGTTCATTATAGTTGGAGACGATTTGGCCGTTTGCGTTGGTCGCTTTGAGTATCAGCTGAAACGGTTTTCCTGCAACCGGTTTTGCGGAAGGGTCTTTCAAAGAGAGCAGATACTTCGCCGGACGGATTGCAAATGTATCGGTAGAAGCGACGACATTTTTGGTACCGTTGTTCTCTTCATACTGTATCATCGCCTTGACCGCTTTAAACGCTTTGTGCTGCTGGTTAAAATAGGCAAAGTCATCTGTTGTAAAAGTGGTGTTCATATGTGTGGCACTTTCCGGAACGAGAGAGTGCCAGACGGTCAACTGTTCATTGGGGCTAAAGAGTGCTACTTTGATATTTTTGGCATTGACCGGGGCGAAATCGGTACCCTCTTTGTTGAGTGACGCGAAAGTGAGGGTAATGTTTTCATCGACGATTTTGGTTTTGATTACCTGATGTTTGATCGACTCATCGGCATCCCAGACGTTGAAACGGGAGGGTTTGACGGCTTTAGGCTCTTTGGGTGAACAGTATGCATTGACTGCGTCGGCATCGTATCCGATATAGGAGCGGTCATTGACATCGATATAGTTACCTGTCAATGCACCGATAATACGTGTGCGGTCATTGACCTGCACGTCACCGCCGGAGTAAAAAAGCCCTTTGAAATCGACTTGAGAGTTGATATCGATTTTATCTTTTGCCAATACGACAAATTTGTCGGCGCTTGGTATTTCATAGAGTCTGTTACCGCTGTTGAGATAAAAAATATTGGTAATAATTTTTAACGAGCCGTTGATCTTAAACTGATTTGCCTGATTCGCATCAAATTTATCGGCATAAATCACGACATTACCGTTGATGGTAATTGC
>JALWRO010000226.1 GCA_027080605.1 Campylobacterales bacterium | reverse complement strand
AAGGGAAAGGGTCCTGAAGGTGTGGCGGTATTTGCTTCCGGGCAATATACTATTATGGAAGGGTATGCTGCACAGAAAATGATGAAAGCGGGATTCAGATCAAACGCTTTTGATCCAAATGCACGTCACTGTATGGCCTCTGCAGTTGTCGGTTTTTACCAGACTTTCGGTATCGATGAGCCGTCAGGATGTTATGATGATATCGAACTGACAGATACTATTGTTACCTGGGGTTCCAATATGGCGGAAATGCACCCGATCCTCTGGTCTCGTTGTACAGACAGAAAACTTTCCGATCCGGATCGTGTAAAAGTTGTCAATATTCAGACTTATACACACAGAACCTGTGACCTCGGTGATTTCAATATTATCTTCTCTCCAAATACAGACCTTGCACTTTGGAACTATATTGCGCGTGAAATCGTTTATAATCATCCTGAAGCGATTGACTGGGATTTTGTTAAAAAACATATTGTTTTTGCAGCCGGTCCGGTCAACATCGGTTACGGTATGAGACGTGCGGGTGAAAAATCTTTCAAAGAGGGTAAATATACCGCGAAAGAGATGGAAACATATAAAAAAGAGATGAGTAAAGTTGTCTCTGCAAAAGAAGCACCTGCACTTGCACCTTACGGGTACAAAGAGGGTGATGTCATGAAAAACACACCGGGCACACTCAAACACTGGAAAATCTCTTTTGAAGAGTACAAAAAATCACTTGAGCCGTTTACACTCGACTATGTCGCGAAAATTGCCAAAGGTGATCCAAATGAAAGCCTGGAGAGTTTCAAGAAAAAACTGAAAGATCTTGCAGCGCTTTATATTGAAAAAGACAGAAAAGTGGTCTCCTTCTGGACGATGGGTATGAACCAGCATACACGTGGTACATGGGTCAATACACTTTCCTACAATGTACACTTCCTGCTCAACAAACAGGCAAAACCGGGTAACGGTGCGTATTCTCTGACAGGTCAGCCTTCAGCGTGCGGTACCGCAAGAGAAGTCGGTACATTCTGTCACAGACTGCCTGCAGATATGATGGTAAAAAATCCAAAACACAGAGCGAAAGCGGAAAATATCTGGAAAATTCCTGCAGGTACACTCAACCCTGTCGGTAACCAGCATATTGTCAAAATCCACAGAGATATTGAAGACGGTGTCGTTAAATTTGCCTGGGTCAATGTATGTAATGCATATCAGGATACGGCAAATGCAAGACACTGGATCAAAGCGGCAAGAGAGATGGACAATTTCATCGTCACTTCCGACGGATATCCCGGTATTTCCGCAAAAGTTTCCGACCTTGTACTGCCTTCAGCAATGATCTATGAGAAATGGGGTGCATACGGAAATGCGGAGAGACGTACACAACACTGGAGACAGCAGGTACTTCCGGTAGGTCACGCAATGTCAGATACATGGCAATGGGTTGAACTTTCAAAAAGATTTACAGTCAACGACCTGTGGGGTCCATATACACTCAGAAACGGTAAAAAACTGCCTGATGTTCGTGAAAAAGCAAAAGCGATGGGTTACAAACCTGATACTACAATGTATGAAATTCTTTATGCAAACGACAGGGCAAAATCTTATAAAATCGATTTGAACTCCTTCCCTCAGAAAGGGTTTGACAACTCTGAGTGTCTCGGAGACAGTAGAAACGTTGTCGGTTCTGACGGTAAAGTCTTCAAAGGCTATGGTTTCATGATTCACCAGTATCTCTGGGAAGAGTATGCAAGCTTCGGTAGAGGACACGGTCACGATCTCGCTCCGTTTGTTGTATACCACAAAGTCAGAGGTCTCAAATGGCCGGTTGTCAACGGTAAAGAGACACAGTGGAGATTTAACGTTAAATATGATCCGTATGCTGCAAAAGCGAATCCAGGCGGTGATTTTGCATTCTACGGACCACTTGCGAAGAAAATCCTCCAGGGGAACCTGACCGGTCCGGACAAATCCAAAGGCAAGTTTGCGTTACCGAACAAAGCGAAGATATTTGCCAGACCGTACATGGATCCACCGGAGATGCCTGATGCAAAATATGACACATGGTTGTGTACCGGTCGTGTGCTTGAGCACTGGCACAGTGGTACGATGACTATGCGTGTACCTGAGCTTTACCGTGCGGTACCGGAAGCGCTTTGCTATATGAGTCCTAAAGATGCAAAAGCGAAAGGTTTCAAAAATGGTGAACTCATCTGGGTTGAATCACGTCGTGGTAAAGTCAAGGCGAGAGTTGAAACCAGAGGAAGAAACAGACCACCTCAGGGATTGGTATTTATTCCATGGTTCGATGAAAAAGTATTCATCAACAAAGTTACTCTCGATGCGACATGTCCTATGTCCAAACAGACTGACTATAAAAAATGTGCGGTAAAACTGTACAAAGCGTAATATAATAAGAAATTCGCCGGAGAAGTTTCTCCGGCAGCAATGAAGGTGATGCAGTGAGTAAAGAGCAGAAAAAACCCAAAATCAGTGAAAGGCGAAAGTTTTTCACACTTTTAGCGCAAAATGCTGGTCTTGGTGTTATGGGAGGTTTATTATGGGCGGGTTATGCCGAAAAAGCCAAAAGTTCTCCTCTTACACTCAGACCTCCTGCAGCACTGAAAGAAGATGATTTTTTAAAAACATGTATTAAGTGCGGACTTTGTTCAGAAGCGTGTTATAACCGTCCCGGAAACATTGACAAAGAGACGGGGAAGCAGCGTCCGGCGACACTCAAAATGGCGAAAGCCGAAGACGATGTGACGATCGGAACACCCTTTTTCAAACCGAGGGATATCCCCTGCTATATGTGTGATGATATTCCGTGTGTACCGGTATGTCCTACCGGAGCGCTCGATTTGACGTCGGTGACCAATAAGAAAGACCATAAACCTGATCCGAAAATGATGGATATGGGACTTGCTGTGGTCGATACCAACTCCTGTATTGCATTCTGGGGTATCCAGTGCGATGCGTGTTACCGGGCATGTCCATTGATGGATGTGGCGATAAAGCTGGAGTATGACCGAAATGAGAGAACCGGCAAGCATGCATTTTTGAAACCTGTTGTCAATATGAACGCCTGTACAGGATGCGGCTTGTGCGAGCATGCGTGTGTAACGGAAAAAGCGGCGATCTTTGTATTGCCGAGAGAGATTGCGCTCGGTCGTCCCGGTGCCCATTATGTCAAAGGGTGGGACAAGAAAGATCAGGAGCGTATCAAATCCCGTGTCAATAAAGATGTGACGACACATGACAAGCGCAGCGAGCAGAAACCGCAGGATTATCTCAATATGGGTGTGGAGTATTAGATGAAGTGGAGCAACTATAAATATCTCGTTTTAAGACGTATTGTGCAGCTTACGCTTCTCTTTCTCTACTTCGCAGGCAATGCCTGGGGATGGAAAGTACTGACCGGTGATCTTTCAAGTTCATCGATCATGCAGACAGTGCCTTTGAGTGATCCTTTTGCAATACTGCAGATGCTTGCGGCAGGTGCCGCAATCGGTATGAATGCCCTGGTGGGTGCGGTGATTATCGCACTCTTCTACGGTATTATCGGCGGTCGTGCTTTTTGCAGCTGGGTCTGTCCTGTCAATATGGTGACCGATCTGGCGAATTGGCTGAGACGGGTTTTGTATCTGGATAAAATAGAACGCAAAGTATGGGCGAGCAGAAATATTCGTTACTATATGATTATTATCGGGCTGATTGTTTCGTTTGTAACGGGACTGGCGGCGTTTGAAATCATCAGTCCCATCACCATTCTGAACCGTGGGGTTATTTTCGGTTTCGGTGCGGGTGCGGGATTGTTGATAGCGATATTCCTGTTTGATCTGTTTGTATTGAAAAACGGCTGGTGCGGGCATATATGTCCGCTTGGCGGTGTACACTCTGTGATTGGCAAGTTTAACTTTTTGCGGGTGAAACATACCAGCGAAAACTGTACGCTTTGCATGAAATGTAAAGATGTCTGTCCTGAAGTGCAGGTGTTGAATATGATCGGAAAACGAAGCGAGTTTGTCAAAATGGCTGAGTGTACCAATTGTGGAAGATGCGTAGATGTGTGTGATGATGACGCACTTGGCTTTAGCATCAGAAATTATATAAGTGAAAAATAAAGGAGAGTAACTATGAAATTAAAAAAATCATGGGTTGGTTTACTGTCACTGGTAGCGATTGCTG
>JALWRO010000225.1 GCA_027080605.1 Campylobacterales bacterium | reverse complement strand
CTCTGCCGGTGAACCCGACTTCGGTACACCACAGGTCATCAAGGATGAAGCGATCAAGGCGGTCAACGAAGGCTTCACACGCTACACCCCGGTACCCGGCATACCGGAACTGCTGCAGGCGATCGCCGACAAACTCAAAAGAGATAACAACCTGGAGTACAAACCTTCCGACATCATCGCCAGCAACGGTGCAAAACACTCACTTTTCAATATCATGCAGGCACTCATCGAAGATGGAGACGAAGTGATCATCCCCAGCCCCTACTGGGTCACCTACCCCGAACTGGTTACCTACAGCGGCGGTAAATCGGTCATCATCGAGACGGAAGATACCGACGGTTTCAAAATCACCCCGGCACAGCTCAAAGCCGCCATCACCGACAGAACGAAAATCCTCATTCTTACCACACCGTCCAATCCAACAGGTGCAGTCTACACCAGAGAGGAGCTTGAAGCACTCGGTGAAGTCCTCAAAGGAACCGATATTTTTATCGTTTCCGACGAAATGTACGAAAAACTGGTCTACGACGGAGAGTTTACCGCTGTCGCCAGCGTCAGCGACGACATGTTTCAGCGCACCATCACCGTCAACGGTCTGAGCAAATCCGTCGCCATGACAGGATGGCGTTTCGGATACCTCGCTTCACCGAACGAAGCACTGGTTTCCGCTATGAAAAAACTCCAGTCCCAAAGCACCTCCAACATCAACTCTATCACCCAAAAAGCTGCCATCGCCGGACTCGACGGCAGAGCGGACGCAGACATAGAGATGATGCGTCAGGCTTTCATGAAACGCAGAGACATCGCCGTCGAACTCTTCAACGAAGATGAAAACCTCTCCGTACTCTCCCCCGCCGGCGCTTTTTACCTCTTTATCAACATCAAAACAGTCTCCAACGACTCCATGCAGTTCTGTAAAGACTTGCTTTCCGAAAAAGGCATCGCCGTCGTTCCAGGTGTCGGATTTGGCAGCGAGGGGTATTTCAGATTTTCCTTCGCAACCTCCGAAGAGCAGATCAGAGAGGGCATCCAGCGTATCCGGGACTTCTGCAAAAACTACAAATAATTTTCACTCAGTCATTTTTATCTGTCCCTGCGGGGCAGGTAAAAATCCTTACTATTACATTTTCCTCTCATCTACGTAAAGATTTTTTATAATCCGCCGATATCTTCGTCAGAAGAACATCAATCGGAGGTTTTACTTCATGAACCAGCGAAGAGACTTTTTGAAAAAGAGCATCATCCTGGGCACCGGACTGACACTGGCACCCTATGAACTTTTCGGATTGTCCATACCCGTAGACAAAACACTCACACTCTACAATGCCCACACCGGCGAACACCTCAAAGCCACCTACTGGGCAAAAGACCACTACGTCCAAAGCGAGCTGGAACAGATCAACTACTTTTTGCGCGACTTTCGCACCGGAGACGTACAGCAGATGGACGTCAAACTCCTCGACCTCCTCTACGCCATACAACTCATCCGCGACACCGACAAACCCTTTAAAGTACTCTCCGGCTACCGATCCCCCAAAACCAACGCACTCCTGCGCAAAAAAAGCGAGGGCGTCGCCAAAAATAGCTTTCACATCAAAGCACGCGCCATCGACATCAACCTCCCCGGCACCGAACTCCGCGACCTCAAAAAACTCGCCACCTTCTTACGCCGCGGCGGCGTAGGCTACTACCCCAGATCCGGCTTCATGCATATTGACACCGGACCGATACGCTACTGGGCGCGGGGGTAGTATCAAGTCTGTCGATATGCCGTCTGCTAAGGTGTGAACTCGTCAGAGAGTCACATATACCCAAATAACACAACGCCATAGATAAAGAGGAAATGTATATGTATGAAATCATAATAGTAGGTGGCGGTCCGGCAGGTGCTATTGCCGGAAAACTGCTGGCATCGGCGGGGAAAAAAGTGTTACTCTTTCAACAGGATTTTGATTTTAAAAAACCTTGTGGAGGAGGAATCAGATTTGATGCTTTTGATGAATTTGGCATTGATAAAAGTATTATCAAAAAAACAGTCAACGAAATAGTTTTACAAAGCAAAACAAAAAAGATAGAATTTAATATTTCAGATACGCCTTTGGCAATAGTAGACAGAACAGAATTCGACAAGGCTTTGCGATATAACGCCCAAATTGCCGGTACAGAGATTTTGGAAGCAAAAGTGACAGATGTAAAAGTTTTGGATTCTTTTGTAGAGGTATATGTGAAAACTGATCAAAAAGTAAAAAAATACACCGCAAAATACCTGATTGCAGCAGATGGGGTTTTGTCTACTGTCAGAAAAAAGGTAAAAAATGAAGAGGTTTCAAAGGTACTGACACACTATACTGATATAGCAGATTTGAAGACTGAAAAATGCTATTTTTATTTTGGAAAAGATTTGAGTTACCATGCCTATGCATGGAGATTTCCATATCATGATGGAACAGACATAGGTGTGTTTACACCGTCCGGTAGCAAAAAATATATCAACAATTTTTTACACTTTTTACATATCACCCAAAAACCAAAGATTAAAGGATATTTCATTCCCCTATGGCAAAAGACTCTGTTTTATGACAATAAAGTCTTTTACACCGGTGATGCAGCATCTTTGGTCATGCCTTTTACATTTGAAGGGATATATTATGCAATGAAAAGTGCAAAGATAGTATCTGATGTGATCAATGAAGATGTTGATTTTAGAGAATATGAAAAGAGATGGAACAGCTTATATGATAAAAAATTTAAAATATTAAAATATTTGCAAGAGTTTTTCTTGAAAAGTGATTTAACAATATCGCTTATGATGAAACTTTTAACCAACCCGGCGGTAAAACAGAAAGTTTTACTGTTATGGTTGGACCAATATGAACTCAAAATAGATAAAATGTTTTTTTTGAAAATAGCCCAAAAGATCATAAAGTGTAGTAGTTGACACTCGCATGCACATCTTTCACTGCCAGGTTGGGTGTCTATCGTTTCACGTAATATCCTTTCTTCTTTCTGTTTCCTGCTGCACAAGCGGCAGTACCTCTCCAACGCCTAAAATCCTGATTTTCCGGCTCCTCTCTTCCGCCAGTCTGGAAATCCACGCATGCGGTTCTCCGACGGGTTCATCCGAGAGTTTGAACGTGCCGTAGTGACAGGGGATCATCATTTTAGCATCCAATATTTTTGCCGCTTCCACCGCCTCTTCAGGATTTAAATGGTTTTGGCGCATCACTTCAACAGGTTTGTAGGCACCGATCGGCATCAGAGCGATATCCGGCGGTGTAATTTTCTGCACTATCTCATCAAAATGGCGGTCAAACGCGGTATCGCCGGCAAAAAATATCGTTTTTCCGTTGCACTCCAGTACAAAACTGCACCAAAGCGCCCTGTTAAAGTCAAACAACCCACGGCGATGCCAGTGTGACGCAGGTACCGCGGTAACAGTTACGCTTTCATTATAGTGAAACGACTCGTACCAGCCAAGCTCCGTCACATCGGCACCCTTTTTGAGATAAGAGGAGAGGTTCAGCGGAAGAATCACTTTGCGCTTTTTGCGGTAAATCTCCAGTGCGGCGAGTGAATCGGTATCGAGATGGTCATAGTGCCCGTGGCTGATGAGGACGATATCGGGGTCGAGGTGTTTGGGATCGATGGGAAAATCCGCCAGCCGTGGGATCATCGGTATGTTGTCGAAAACCGGATCGGTGATAATTTTGACACCATCCAACTGCAAATAAAACGTCGCATGTCCCAGCCAGACGATGAAATCATCCTCCCTCTCCAAATCTTTTGCCGCAAGCGGATGGACTTCCAGCCTGAAGTTATCATCCTCAACGGCAGGTCGTTGTTTCTGAAACAGCGTACGGAGTTTCCATTTGAAAACCTGTTTCATCGGCGGTGTATGTATGCCGTAGGGCATCAGAAACTTCATGAAATACGACTCCTCTTCCTTATTTTCTCAAAATAGTATAACACAATGAAAATATGATGCAAAACCTCTCTCCAACACCTCTTTTCTAACCTTCCCTTCAGTATCTTATGCTATAATCCACGCCAAACTCACACGGAAGGTGGTGATATCAGATGCCGGGAATCGTTGTAAAACCAAACGAATCATTCGAAGAGGCGTATAGAAAGTTTAAAAAGCAAACTGACAGAAACTTGATCGTTACTGAAAAAAGAG
>JALWRO010000224.1 GCA_027080605.1 Campylobacterales bacterium | reverse complement strand
ATGCTCTGATGAAACAGGTTTGGCTATATTTTGAAGACGGTACTTTTTTAGAGGCAAAGAGTTTCGGGTTTGAAGGGACAAAAACGGGAGAGATCGTTTTTAATACTTCTATGAGCGGTTATCAGGAGATCATGAGCGATCCCAGTTACGCAGGACAGTTTGTGGTTTTTACGATGCCTGAAATCGGAAATGTCGGTACCAATGCAGACGATATGGAGAGTAAAACTGTTTACAGTTCCGGAGCGATTGTACGGAACTATCAGGATCGTTACTCTAACTTTCGCGGAGAAAAATCGTTCGGTTCTTTTTTGCATGAGCACCAAAGCATGGGTATTTGCGATATCGATACACGTTTTTTGACCAAACTTATCCGTGACGGCGGACCGCAGATGATGATCGCTTCAACAGAAATTTCCGATAAAGCACGTTTGCAAAAAGAGCTTGCCGCGTCACCGCGTATCGAAGAGGTCAATTACATCAAAGAGGTGAGTACCAAAGCAGTATATGAACATAACAGCGGCAGCTGGGATCCATTGAACCAGTGTTATCGTGAACCGCTTTCTCTGGGCAAAAAGATCGTCGTGCTGGATTTCGGTGTCAAACGCAATATTTTGAATGAATTACGCCAGACAGGTTTGTCGGTGGAAGTGATTCCTCATGATTTCGATCCTGAAGAGTTGATAACACGCTATAAAAATCAGGAGATTGCCGGTATCTTTTTATCCAACGGTCCGGGAGATCCTTTGATTTTGAAAGAAGAGGCTGAAAAGGTAAAAAAGTTGATTGCTGCAAAAGTACCGATGTTTGCCATCTGTCTGGGGCATCAGTTGCTTTCTATTGCGCATGGGCATAAAACCTATAAGCTTAAGTTCGGTCAGCACGGCGGTAACCATCCTGTGGCAAATCAGGAGACAAAAAAGGTGGAAATCACTGCGCAAAACCACAACTACAACGTCCCTGACTCAATTTGTGACATCGCAAAAGTAACCCATCTAAATCTGTTCGACCAGACGATCGAAGGTGTGGCATATAACGAGGCACCTATATTTTCTGTGCAGCATCACCCGGAGGCCAGTCCCGGTCCTCATGACAGCAAATATATCTTTGCGCAATTCGCACAGATGTTATAAAGAGGCTTAGCGCGCCTCTTTTTTCACTCTTCCCATCAGTGTCGAGCCCAGCATCGACAGCAACACATATCCCGTAAAAAAATAAAGTCCCGCTTCAATCTTCAAACTGGTATGAATATCCTGCTGCGTGGAGAAAAATACGACCAATACTGCGACAATAAAGACATCTGCCATAGACCATTTCCCGATCTTTTCGATAAGCGTAACCATATACTCCCCGAAGCCTGTCTCTTTAAGAAAACCGTAAGTCGTAATTAGCAGTGACTTGAAAAACGGTATGAGCACGCTAAAGAGCAATACCAGCATCCCCACCAGATAGTTTGACTGGTGAAAGAGTTTGACAATAGTAGTGTAAATGCTTTTGCTTTCGTAGGAGAGCGTCACTTCTCCCAGAAGGGGAACAGTGCTGTATACCGTCATCATGAGAAGCGGTGCGAAGAGTGCTGTACCCAGCGCCACAAGCGCACTCAGACCGATAAATATTAACATCAGATCGAAATCAATAAGCCAAAAAAGCAAGATAAAGAGAAAAACAGTACCGAAAAAGTAGTAGAGCCAGGTGATACTCTGCTGATGGTAAAATGCGGCTTTGACACCCATCGCTTCCAGATAGTCATGGTTTTGTGTATATTGGCTGTACATCCCCAAAGAGAGTTCTTCAAGAAGTTTGTCGATCTTCTTTTGCATCGTTTCATGGGTATTGTTCAGACCGGATATCTCCTGTGAAGTTTGGATATACGCTTCTGCATTGTAGTACGATTGATAGCTCATGTAAACAAGTGTCGCTGTAACAAGGGTAAGGAGAAGAGATTTAAGGAGTTTACTCATAAAGAGCCTTTGGAAATTGATCCGGCAGGGAAAGAACCCGACCGAACCGTATGATACAAAAAAACGATTAACGTTTTGAGAACTGAGGGCTTCTTCTCGCTTTTCTTTTTCCGTATTTCTTTCTTTCGACGACTCTGGAGTCTCTTGTCAAAAGTCCGTGAGGTTTGAGGATTGTACGAAATTCAGCATCGAAAGCAACCAGTGCTTTGGAGATACCGTGACGTACCGCGTCTGCCTGTGCAGAGACACCACCGCCGTTTGTTGAAGCGATAATATCCACTGATTGTTCCTGTTTTGTCAGGTTGAGTGGCTGCATGACTCTCTTTTTCAGAAGGTCAAGACCTCCGAGCCATTCGTCAAGACTCTGACCGTTGATAGCCATTTTCCCTGAACCTGGTTTTAACCATACCTTTGCGATTGCTGTTTTTCTTTTACCTGTTGCGTAGATTTTAGACATTATTTAGTACCTTCTGATTTACTTACTTGCGCAGTGTGAGGATGTTCACTTCCTGCATAGACTTTGAGTTTTTTGAGCATCTCTTTACCGAGGTTTGTTTTCGGCAACATACCTCTTGTTCCCAGTTTGAAGAGTTTTGCAGGATTGTTTGCTAAAAGATCACCGAATTTGTCACTCTTGACACCGCCGAAATATCCGGTATGTCTGTGATACATTTTGGTATCGAGTTTGGTTCCGGATACTTCTACTTTGTCCGCATTGATAACCACTACATAGTCACCGCAGTCGACGTTCGGTGTGTAGTACGGTTTGTGTTTACCGCGAAGCAGTGTTGCTATTTCCGTTAACAGACGCCCGAATTTTTTTCCGCTTGCATCGATAACGATCCAGTCTCTCTGAACTTCATCGGCTTTTATCATTCTTGTTGTTTTCACAATCTTTACCTTTAGTGTTTAATGAAACGGGAGTATAGTATCAAAAAGCTTATAAAGCACTTAAATTCAGTAAAATATAAGTTTTAAGCTGATTTTTCTTTAAAAGGAGCGTGGAGGAGTTAGCAGATGCGCTTCTGTCATAGCTTCGACAATCTTTCTGAAAACCGGAACGGCACTTTGTGAGGCGAAGTAGCGTTTCTTTTCCGGGTCTGGTTCGATTACGGTGACGCCGATGGTGTAGCGGCGCTGTGTATCGTCGGCGAAACCGAAAAAGGAGCTGTTGTAGAGGTTGGCATAGACACCCCGCACGGCGATTTGCGCCGTCCCTGTTTTTCCACCGATCTGCAGTCCGGGAATATAGGTCGCTTTACCTGTCCCTTCTTTGACCGTTTTAATAAGAATTCTTTTCATAGTGTGGGCGACATCCTCGTCGAGTACTCTGACTGCACGTTTGCGGTAGATTTTGCGTATGGGTCTGGTGTGCGGATTGTAAAACTCCCCGATAGTAGGACGTAGCATAATACCGTCATTGTTAAAGGCATTATACGCTTTGAGTAGTTGAAAGAAGTTGACACGAATGCCGTATCCGTACGATGCCGTCGCTTTGAAGACACTGTTTTTCAACTGGTGGATATTGGGAATAGAGCCGCTGAGTTCATAGCTGAGGTCGATGCCGCTGGGTCTGGAAAAACCAAATTTACGCAATCCTTTGAAAAAGGTGATGGTATCAAGCAGGGTAGAGAGTTTTGCCATACCGATATTGCTGGAGTGGACAATAATATTTTCTGTACTCAGGTAGTCATATTTGTGTTCATCGGTGATGATCCTGTTTCCCAGACGGTATCTGCCGTTTTCAACATTGACGATGTCATTGGGTTTGATCAATCCCTCCTGAAGCAGTAGCGAGTAGGTAATAGGTTTCATGACGGAACCCGGTTCAAAAATATAGCGTACAGCGGAAATACTGGTCTTGGGGACATCCTCTTCCATAATCTTTCCGGGATTGTAGCGTCTGGAGCTGGCAACGGCGATAATATTGCCTGTTTTGCTCTCCATAACAGCGGCGATGATCTCTTTTGCCCCCAGCTCTTTTTTAAATTTATCGAGAATCACTTCCACACTTTTTTGTATTTTCAAGTCGATACTGGTGATGACATCATAGCCGTCAATGCGGGTTTTTACTTCACTGTTGTTGTCGAGAATAATATTGCCGCGCACATCCCGGCGCCCCTGTATGACTGTGCTCTGGATACCTTCAAGCTGCTCGTTATAGTAACTCTCCAGACCATATTTCCCCCATACGGTTCTGTAGTTGCGGTCGAGACTTTTTCGCACAAAACCGATATAGGGTGAAAATGTATCTCCCCTGGGATAGGTGCGAAATTCACCGGTTTCACGGATGCTCAGTCCGTTGTAGTAGGTTCTGCCGGTATGTTCATCCGTATATTTGCGAAAGACTTGATAGCGGTTGAGTGTATAGCGCAACTGTTTGAGATAGCGTGCCGATTTGGAGTCCAGTTTCATGGAAATATCGACATAGCCGAAGTTTGACTGGAGTTGCTCTTCAATATAGAAAGGGTCGAGTTTGCTGAAAATCGAGAAGAGTTTGACAAAAAGATCAAATTTATCGGGATCGATACAACGGGTATCGACCTGCGCGGTGTAACGTTTTTTGCTGGTGGCGATGGTGTAGCGGTTTTTGCTGAGAATATCACCCCGGATAGAACGGTCGGTTTCGGTAGCGTGGATTTTGGGCAAATCCGAACGGTTGGAAAGGATTTTAAAAAGCGCTCCGATGAGAATCAGAAATAAAATCGAGAGTATGGAAAAGATAATGGCAATTTTTATTTTTTTAGTTTCATGTTGATTCATAAAGCAATTATAATGAAGGAAAGGTTAAAGGAAAAAAGCGACGATAAAAACCGCCGCTTCATGAAGTATAAATTATATTTGCGTTCGCAGAATCTCTTTGTAGGCGCTGAGCGCTTTATTTCGGATTTCGAGCATCATTTTCATGCTGATTTCCGCTTTATCGATGGCGATTGCCGCCTGGTGCAGATCTTTGACTTGTCCTGTCGCAATATCTCTGAGGGCTTCATCGCCTTTTATCTGCATATTATTGACATCGTTCAGAGATGCTTTGAGTACACTTAAAAAGTCGCTACCCTCACTGCTTTTTTCCTGTGTCTTATTGGTGACACCAGCAAGTGCAAAAGGGGATATGGAGTGTATTGCCTGTGCCATCTATTATCCTTTCAACAGATCGATGGAACTTTGTGCCATCGTTTTGGTACTTTGGTATGCTGCAACATTTGCCTGATAGGCTCTGGTCGCTTCTATTAAATCGGCCATTTCGATCACCGGATTAACGTTGGGGAGGGCGACATAGCCGTTTTCGTCCGCATCCGGATTGGATGGGTCGAATCGTAATTTAAACGGTGAATCATCCCGGATGATTTTATCGACTTTAACACTCATGAGCGGTGGTTTGGGAAACTCCTGTGCCGCCGGGTCGTCGATGGGGTTTTCGTCCTGAAGATAGCCGTTCTCTTTCATTTGCTGTGTCAGCAGATCTGAAAAATTGACCGCTTTGAAAATCACTTCCCTGCGTCTGTAAGGTCCGCCTTCATCGGTACGTGTGGTATTGGCGTTTGCAATATTGGAGCTGATCAGGTTTACACGGAATCGTTGTGCCGAAAGCCCGTATCCGCTGATATCAAAACCGCTTAAAAATGACATATTATTCTATCCTGTTACTGTATTTTTCCGGAGGCTTCGATGACACTCTTAAAGATCATCGCCTCTTTTTTGATCGCATTGGTCAATGCTTCAAACATGACGGCATTTTTACTCATCTCTGTGGACTCGATGTCAAGATCGACACTGTTGCCGTCGTTTCGTGTCGGGTGGGTTCCCCTGAAAAAAACCTGTGCCTGTGCATTGCTGCCTTCATCAAGAGGATCCATATGGGCTGCATCACTTTTGGCAAGCGCCAGTTTCGGCGATTTGTCATATAGTGTATGTGCTTCTTTGGCGAGTACATCCTCAAAACGGATATCCCTTGCCTTGTAAAAGGGGGTATCGACATTGGCAAGATTGCCGGAAATCATCTTTTGCCGCAATGCTCTGAAATCGAGTGCTTTGACAGCAAGCGGCAGTGAATCGGAAATGTTCAGTCCCACGTTTCTTATTCCTTTATCTTGTCGAGTTCATGAAATAGTTTGAAGCAATTATTGTACCGAATCTAATAATTGTATATTAATATAAAAATATCAAATTATCTAAATAATAATAGCATAAATTGCACATTAATCAAAGTTTGTGTAATATCGGCACAAAATCTACGGGAAGAGAAGCGCGGTAATAAGTAAACGTGTACGTGTAGCAAGAGGTATCTTTTTTGGCAACGGACAGAACGATCTTTTTTATTGCTGTTACATTGATTACCGTCGGGATTATCTTCTCGCTTTCTCTGACCACGTATGCGAGTCTGCAAACCTATAACAATGAATTTCACTTCTTTCTGCGGCAGTTTTTTACCGGAATATTCGCGATCTTCATGATCTGGGCGATTTCACGACTCGATCCTGACAAATATTTCCTGCCTCTGGGGTTTGGGCTCTTCTTTATTTTTCTCTTTTTGATGACGATCATGCCTTTTTTGCCCTCGAGTGTCGTAACGGAGATCGGCGGGGCGAAACGGTGGATTCGTCTGGGGGTAATTTCTCTGGCACCGGTGGAGTTTTTTAAAGTCGGCTTCATTACATTTCTGGCATGGAGTTTTTCCCGTAAACTGGACGATTCACACAAAAGTCTGAAAGAGGAGTTCAAGGTTTTCTGGCCCTATTTTATGGTTTTTGGAGTCGTGACCTATCTGATAGCGATTATGCAAAATGACATCGGGCAGGTGCTGGTACTGGGGATGGTGCTGATTGTGATGGGCTCTATGGCGGGAACGAGTACCCGATTTTTTACTATTACAATGGTGGGGATGATTGTCGTTGTAATCGCGGCGATTGCCGGATCGGAGCACAGGATTTTGCGTGTCAAGTCGTGGTGGAGCAGTATTCAAAATATGGTGCTCTCTTTTTTGCCGGACAAAATAGCCGCCAAACTGCATGTCTCGGAAGTGTATGAACCCTATCAGGTTTCCAATGCGTACGATGCGATCCGAAACGGCGGATTGTTTGGGCAGGGGCTGGGGAACGGTACGCTCAAGCTTGGTTTTCTGTCGGAAGTGCATACGGACTTTATTCTGGCGGGAATTGCGGAAGAGCTTGGGGTGATCGGTGTGCTGTTGATTATCGCACTCTTTTTTGTCCTGATATTTCGAATGCTGAAAATCGCTAACCGGAGTGAAAACAGGGTCTTTTCGCTCTTTGCGCTGGGGATTGCCATTATGTTCGCGTCGACATTTTTTATCAACAGTTTCGGGGTGACGGGAATTACCCCGGTGAAGGGACTGGCGGTACCGTTGCTAAGTTATGGAGGAAGCTCGCTGCTTGCACACTCCATCGCGATCGGTATGGTATTGATGATCAGTAAAAAGGTGAAATATTGAAACAGATTGTAATTACCGGCGGCGGTACCGGCGGGCATCTGAGTATTGCCAGAGCGATTAAAGAGGAGTTAAACAAACGGGGTGTCAAACCGCTCTTTTTGGGATCCGCGACAGGGCAGGATCGTGACTGGTTTGAAGAAGATGAAGGGTTTCTGGAAAAATATTTTTTCGATATTCAAAGCGTTGTGGACAAAGGAATAGCGGGAAAAATCAAAAGCATGGCAAAAATTTTCAAAGCAGCCGGAGAGAGCAGCCGTATTTTCAATCAAAACAGCGTCGAAACCGTCTTTTCGGTGGGTGGATATGCTGCAGCTCCGGCGACAATTGCCGCCATCATGAAGCGTAAAGATTTCTATATTCATGAACAAAATGCCGTGATGGGACGGCTCAATGCACTCTTTGCCAAAAAAGCCAAAGCGATTTTCTCTCCTTACCTGGAGGATTCGCCTGTCAAAGATTATCCGGTCAGTGACATTTTTTTCCAAAATGCACGGGTACGTACAGAGATCAAAACAGTCATTTTTCTGGGTGGCAGCCAGGGCGCGACAGCGATTAACGATTTTGCCAAAGCGATTGCATCCCAGCTTCATGAAAAGGGAATTCGGATAATCCACCAGAGCGGTAAACGGGACTTTGAAGCGATGCAGGCGTTTTACCGTCAGGCGGGAATCGATGCGGAACTTTTTGTCTTTCACAAAAGACTTCATGAAAAGATCGCCGAAGCAGATTTTGCCATATGTCGTGCGGGTGCGAGTACCCTCTGGGAACTGGTTGCATCCCAGCTTCCGGCGTTGTACGTACCGTATCCATTCGCTTCGGGGGATCACCAGTACTACAATGCAAAATATCTGGCGGATAAAGGAGTCTCTTTTGTTGTGCGTCAGGAACAACTGGGAAAAGAGGATTTGCAGAAGATTTTCAGCGCCGATATCGCACGTATGAGTGAGGGGTTGAAAGGGATGATCGCACCTGACGGCGCTGCGAAAATCGTCGATTATATGGTGGCTTGAAGAACGGTATCAGCGTACTTCTCATAGGCAACTTTAAACGTTTTAAGATAAAATATCTCCAGTTTATTAAGGATATGTTGATATGGATATAAGAAAAGCATTTTTGGACTATTTTGAAAGCAAAGGACATAAAGTCTATCCCAGCGCGCCGCTGGTTCCCGATGACCCGACACTGCTCTTTACCAATGCCGGTATGGTACCGTTCAAGAGCATTTTTACAGGGGAAGTTCCCGCACCGAACCCGCCGCGTGCCACAAGCTCCCAGACCTGTATCCGTGCAGGTGGAAAACACAATGACCTGGAAAATGTCGGCTACACCAACCGTCACCATACATTTTTCGAGATGCTGGGGAACTTCTCTTTCGGAGACTATTTCAAAGAAGATGCTATAGCTTACGCCTGGGAGTTTGTGACTGAAGTGCTGCAACTGCCCAAAGAGAAACTCTGGGTCACGGTACACGACAGTGACGATGAAGCGGAAGAGCTTTGGAAACGGCATGTTCCCGCAGACAGGATCATGCGTTTCGGCGACAAAGACAACTTCTGGCAAATGGGAGATACCGGTCCGTGCGGTCCGTGTTCGGAGATATTTTACGATCAGGGCGAAGAGCATTTTCATTCTGAAGAGGACAAAATGGGTGGCGAGGGTGACCGCTTTCTGGAAATCTGGAATCTTGTCTTTATGCAGTATGAGCGAGACAGCGAAGGCAAACTCCATCCGCTGCCGAAACCTTCGATCGATACCGGAATGGGGCTGGAGCGTGTGACGGCGATCAAAGAGGGGAAAATCAGCAACTACGATACCTCTTTGTTTATGCCTTTAATCGAACAGGTCGCGGAGATTTGCGGCAAACCTTATGTGTATGAAGAGGGTGCGAGTTACCGGGTTATTGCAGACCATATCCGTGCGGTAACTTTTCTGCTTTCACAGGGGGTGAATTTCGACAAAGAGGGCAGGGGATATGTCCTGCGACGTATCTTGCGACGTGCGGTCAGACACGGTTATTTGCTGGGAATCAAAGAGCCTTTTATGTACCGGCTGGTAGATACGCTGGGAGAGATTATGGGAGTGCAATACCCTTACATCGTCGAAAAAGCGGAGAGTGTGAAAGAGCAGATTCGTCTGGAGGAAGAGCGTTTTCTCAAAACGATTGCATCGGGACTGGAGCTTTTTGAAAAAGAGCTTGCCGGTACCAAAGAGGTATTTAGCGGAGAGGTTGCTTTCAAACTCTACGATACGTACGGTTTTCCGCTTGATTTGACACAGGATATGCTGCGTGAAAAGGGGATCGACGTCGATATTGAAGGTTTTGAGAACCTCATGAAAGCACAGAGAGAACGTGCCAAAGCAGCCTGGAAGGGAAGCGGTGACGCTGCAGTCGAGGGGGATTTTAAAACGCTTCTGGAGCAGTTTGGACAAAACAGTTTTGTAGGGTACAGCGAGACGGAGACGGAAGCGAAAGTAGTTGCACTGCTGGATAAAACGTTTCAAAGCAGAGAGAAACTGGAAAGCGGCGAAGAGGGGTGGGTATTTCTGGACAAAACACCGTTTTATGCCGAAAGCGGCGGACAGTGCGGTGATGTCGGCGTACTGGAAGGTGTTGCCGAAGTAGTGGATACGAAAAAGTTTTTTGATCTCAATCTTTCTAAAGTGAAAACGCTTAAAGCACTTTATGTGGGAGATGTGGTCAAGGCTAAAGTGGATGAGAGCCGTTTTGAGATTGCCAAACACCACTCTGCGACACATTTGCTTCATGCTGCGCTCAAAACGATTTTGGGTGAACACGTCAATCAGGCGGGAAGTCTTGTGGAGGCGAACCGTCTGCGTTTTGACTTTTCCCATCCCAAAGCGCTGAGTAGCGAAGAGGTGGCGAAGATCGAAGATTTTGTCAACGAAGTGATTGCCAGAGGCGTACCGGTTCAGACAGAAGTGATGGCGGTCGATGAAGCGAAAGCAAAAGGTGCGATGGCGCTTTTCGGAGAAAAATACGGCGATGAGGTACGTGTGGTTTCCATGGGCGATGTCAGTATGGAGCTTTGCGGCGGTACCCATGTGACCAATAGTGCAAATATCGGTGCTTTTTTCATCACCAAAGAGAGCGGCGTCAGTGCCGGTGTCAGAAGGATCGAAGCGGTGGTCGGCAGAAGTGCCGTGGCACTTGCAAAATCGTACCGTGAAACAGTGGCAAAAGTCTCCGAAGAGGTGAAAAACAAAGATCCAATGCTGGGCATCAAACGCCTCAAAGAGGAGATTGTCGCTCTGAAAAACGAACTCAAGACACTGGCACAGAGCAGTAAAAAAGAGCTCTCTTTTGAAAAGATCGGTGCAACAGATGTAGCGGTCGATGTTGTCGAAGCGGGGGATATCAAACAGATGATCGATGAGATCAAAAACCAAAAACCTTCCGTAGCGGTGATGCTTTTTCAGAAAAAAGGGGACAAAGTACTGCTTGCGGCGGGTGTCAAAGATGCGCCTGTCAAAGCGGGTGCGTGGATCAAAGAGATCGCCCCTCTGTTAGGCGGTGGTGGCGGTGGTCGTGACGATTTTGCACAGGCGGGCGGTAAAGATGCTTCGAAGTTGGATGAAGCGATGCAGGCGGCAAAAGCCTATGTGACAGCACAGCTGCAAGGCTGATTTTGGGAGAATTTTATGTCGGCTATCTCCCCTGGATTTTCGCGGTGCATATTTTCAGCGCGGTGGTTTGGGTCGGGGGAATGATCGGTTTTACACTGACGGTCTATCCCTCTCTTAGGCAGATACCCAACGAAAAGATGTTTATCCGAACGGCGCTGCGAACCCTGAACCGTTTTTATAAACTGCTGATTCCCGTTTCGCTCTTACTGGGAGTGAGCGGTGTTTCGATGGCACTTGGGAAAGATTTTGCCCATCAGGATCCGGTGATGTCGGTGATTGTGACCTCTAAAGAGTTTATCTGGTTTTTTATGGTGGTACTTTATCTGTACGGATATTATAAAATCAAAGAGGCGAGGGCGCGTTGTCTGGCGAGTGACAGTGAACATGCGAGGGACAACGTTAAGCTGATTGCCTACTATCTTTTCGGGATCAGCTCACTGCTGGGACTGGTGGCAATTTACTTCGGTTATATGCTCAGGAGTGTCTGATGGAAGCTTTGGGGAAACATATACTGGCGGAGTTTTACGAATGTGACGACAGTGCTATCAACGATGTTCGCTTGGTGGAAGAGACACTGCTCGGCGCAGCCAAAGTCGCCGGAGCAACGGTCATAGGCAGTTCGTTTCATCTGTTTGAACCTTACGGTGTCAGCGGTGTGGTGGTTATCAGCGAAAGCCATCTTGCCATCCACTCCTGGCCGGAATATGCTTATGCTGCGGTCGATATATTTACCTGTGGTGACGATGTTGACCCGATGGTGGCTTTTAATTATTTGAAAGCACACTTTAAAACCAAAAACGCAACCTATCAGATTGTTCAGAGAGGGCAGTTGAATTTACCAACATTTAACGGGAGAAGATCATGATTTTACTGGCATCCAATTCAGAAACAAGAGCGGCTTTACTGGAAAAGTTCGGTGTACCTTTTTTGCAAAAAGGGTGTGATTTCGACGAAGAGCAGATTAAAGCGGATTCTCCTAAAAACTTTGTCTATCAGGCGGTGCAGGGGAAGTTTGAAGTGTGTGAAAAAGAGTTTGGACTCGGATTACCGCTTTTGGTGGCAGATACCGTGGTGACCGCCAATGGAGAGATTCTTCGCAAGGCAAAAGATAAGGAAGACGCACGTAGAATTTTAGAAACACAAAGCGGTAATAAAGTATCGATTATTACCTGCATGAAATATGCTTCACCTGCAAAAATGCTGATTGACATCTCTGCAACGGATTACTATTTCAAACCGTTTGATGAGCGGGAACTTGAACGCTATCTCGAAAGCGGGGAGTGGCAGGGTAAAGCCGGTGCCTGTATGGTGGAAGGGTTTTGCCGACCGTACATTGATAAAGTATTTGGTCATGAAAGTACGGCGATGGGGCTTTGTGTGGAGAAACTGCTGCCGTTTCTGAACTAGGTAAAGGTGCCTTACTATATGTATGAACAGGAGATTTTGGCACTGCAAAAAGCGAACCGTTTCAGGAAACGGGAACTTTTTGACGAATCGCTGATCGATCTGGCATCGAACGACTATCTCGGTCTGGCGGAAGATAAAACGCTTTTTGATGCAGCAGTTCATGAAGTGTCAAAATACCGTTTTCATGCGCCCAAAGCGTCACAGCTGGTTAATGGATACCATCCCCTTCATGAAGCCTTTGAAAACTATCTTTGCACATTGAACGGATTTGAAGCGGGTATGGTTGTCGGAAGCGGTTTTCTGGCAAATCTCTCACTGATTGAAGCCTTGCCCCGGAAAAAAGATATTTTGATACTCGACGAACAGTACCATGCCAGCGGTGTGCTCGCCTCGAAACTGGTCGATGCGGAAGTGGTCTATTTTGCGCACAATGATGCGAATGCGCTTGAAAAGATCCTCATGAAGAGAAACTACCGACGTGCGATAGTGGCGGTGGAAGGTGTTTATTCAATGGAGGGTGATCTGCTCAATCCCGATATCTTTACAGTTGCAGAGCGTTACAGTGCACTTTTGATCGTTGATGAGGCGCACAGTAGCGGAGTGGTCGGGAAAACACTTCTGGGAGTCTTTGAACACTACGGTATCACACCCGGAAAGAACCATATCAAAATGGGTACGCTGGGCAAAGCGATGGGCAGTTACGGAGCGTATATTCTGGCTTCGGAAGAGGTGGTAACTTTTTTACAAAACCGTGCCAAAGCAATCATCTATGCCACGGCACCGTCAGTGTTCGATACAGCGTTGGCGATGCAAGCAGTACAAAAAACACAGCAGGAAGCTTCACATTTTACAACCGCGCTCAAAGAGCGGATAGATCTGGCGAAGGAGATGTTCGGTGTGAAACCGATGTCGCCGATTCTAAAACTGCCGGTAGCAAGTTCTGCGGAAGCGCTGAGACTGAAAGAAGCGATGAAAAAAGAGGGGTATCTGATCGGCGCTATTCGTCCTCCGACCGTCAAACAGCCGATGTTACGTATTATATTGCGGGCAAATGTACCTTTGGATAAGATAGCGTATTTGTTTAAACTATTAAAGGAAGCGGGTGTTTAACGTTAAAAAACTTCAGATCAGACATCATGGCGATATGCTGGTCGATATCTCTTTCATGATAAAAGAGTCATTTGCACTTGTGGGGCAGAGTGGAAGCGGAAAGAGTCTGACGCTCAAAGCGTTGCTGGGGATGCTTCCCAAAGAGCTGGAAGCGGAACTAGAGACAGAGAGTCCGTTTCCGCTCAAACGCGGGGAGACAGTCTCTATCGTACCCCAAAATCCATTTACCGCCCTCTCTCCTCTGACGAAAATCAGCGATCAGTTCATGAAAGATACAAAAGAAGCTGAAAAATATATGCAATATGTTGAACTTGATAAAAATCTTCTTTTTCGCTATCCTTCGGAGTTGAGCGGAGGACAGTTGCAGCGTGTGATTATTGCTATGGCACTCTCCTCTGAACCGAAACTTCTGCTGCTGGACGAGCCGACTACGGCGCTGGATAGCCGTACGAAAGAGAGCATTCTGGCGTTGATTAAAAAATTGCAGCAGAAAATCGGGTATAAAATTCTTTTCGTGACACACGATATTGACGCGACCAGATCTTTGTGTCAGGAGATCGCGATATTGAAAAAGGGAAAGATAGTGGAAGAGGGATCGGTGGAAGCGGTATTGCGACATCCTCGCACAGAATATGCAAAAACCCTGATCGCTTCCAATTTCAAATATAGAAGGAAACGCAGTTGAAATTTTTAAAATATTTTTTGGGATTTATCGTCACTCTGGGTGTACTGGGTCTGATAGCCGGACTTTTCGCTTTTATGCACTTTTCCAAAGAGGTTAAATTCGATGCGGACAAACTGATTCATTACCATCCTGAAATGACGACACGTATTTATGACCGAAACGGCGAGTTGATTGCCAATATTTTCAAAGACAAGCACCGCTTATATGCGCCGTTTGAAGAGATACCTCCTCGTTTGATCGAAGCGCTTGTAGCGATCGAAGATACCGTCTTTTTTGAACATGACGGTGTCAATTACGAAGCGATTTTGCGTGCATTGCTGAAGGATATTAAAGCAGGTAAGATGAAAGAGGGAGCGAGTACACTGACCCAGCAGCTGGTAAAAAATACGTTGCTAACCTCTGAAAAGAAGTTGCAGCGGAAGATCAACGAGGCGATTCTGGCGCTGAAGCTGGAGACGAAGCTTACCAAAGAGGAGATTCTCGAACGATATCTCAATGAGATCTATTTCGGACACCGCTATTACGGCGTCAAGACAGCGGCACAGGGATATTTTCGAAAACCGCTTCATGATCTGGATCTCAAAGAGATGGCGATGCTGGTCGGTTTGCCGCAGGCACCGAGTAAATATGATCCTACACGCCACTATGATGTTTCAATGAGTCGGGCAAATACAGTGCTGGCAAGGATGCGTTCTCTGGGGTGGATTACAGAAGCGGAGTTGAAAAAATATGAAGCGGAGCGACCGAAAGTCTATAACGATTCACTTTCGCAGAACAAACTCCCTTACGTTGTGGATCAGGTGCTGAAAGATCTTCATAAAGAGTACCCGGATATTCGTACCGGCGGCTATCAAATTTATACAACAATCGATTCTAAACTGCAAAATATAGCCAAAGACGCAGTACGTTTCGGATATGAAAAGATTCTGGATCGGGGGGAAGGCAAAGAAGGTATTGACTACAGCGATTTAAACGGCGCAATGGTTGTGCTTGACAGCCACAGTGGTGAAGTGCTGGCGATGGTCGGTGGTGTTGATTATCAGCAAAGTGCGTACAATCGCGCGACACAGAGCCGAAGACAGCCGGGTTCTTCCTTTAAGCCGTTTATCTATCAGATTGCGCTTGATTCGGGATACTCCCTGAAAAGTACACTGACAGACATATCACGGACATTTAAATATCAGGATAAAGATGAAGAGAAAGAGTGGCAGCCGAAAAATTACGAGAAAAACTTTGAGGGGTTGATTACACTTCATGATGCATTGGTGCACTCCAGAAACCTGGCGACGATCAATCTGGTCAATACACTGGGACTGGGGCTGGTGCATCGGAAAATTGAGCAAATGGGCTTTAAAAACGTCCCCAATGACCTCTCTATCTCTCTGGGAACATTCGGTATTTCCCCTCTGGAGATGAGTTCAATGTACACCATATTTTCCAACTACGGCACGAAACTGACACCGATATTGGTCAAAAGTGTGGTGGATTACAAAGGTCAGGAAAAGATTTATGAAGCAAAAGCCCAGAAAGTGACCAAGCCGGAACAGGCATTTTTGACGACAACTATTCTGGAAGATGTCATCAAAAAAGGAACCGGACGAAGAGCAC
>JALWRO010000223.1 GCA_027080605.1 Campylobacterales bacterium | reverse complement strand
CCACAGAGGTGATCATATCGGAAAAACGACCGTGTAAAAAGGTAACACGATCTCCAAAAGATTGCAATCGCTCTCTGGAAAAGTTGATGGCGGTAATGTCCTGATCGATTCCGACGATCTTGATCTGAGGATGCTTCTGCAAAAGCGCTTCGGTATGACCGCCATAGCCGAGGGTACAGTCGACGACAGTCCCCTCTTCGATATCCGAAAAAGCGTCGGCAACCTCTTCATGTAGTACAGGTATGTGGGGAACGGTATTTATCTTCATACTGCTATAATAGCACAAAATTTCAAAAAAGAGGAGCCCTGTTCATGTGGGAAAGAACTGTGATCGACGAACTGATCGACGTATCGCTTTCGATGTTTCGAAAAAACTTTCTGGGTATCTTCCACGGCTCACTCTCCGCCAAACTGGAGGAGGATCACTTCCTCATCAACAAAAGAGAATCTATCTTCGATGAGATGAGAAATGACGATTTTATCGAACTCTACGCCAAACGTGATTATCGTTGGAAACAGGCGAGTATCGACGCCGAAATCCATAATAATATATATAAATATGTAAGTCATGCCAAATATGTCGCTTACACCATGCCGCCCTACACAACCGCCTATTCACTGGATATTACCCATATCACACCCAAAGACTATTTCGGATATCAGGCATTCAGGGAACTGGAGATCTACGACCCCGGCAACTTCGATACCTGGTACGAACGCGCGCCCAATGAAGTATACCGCTATTTCAAACAAAATAACCGAAAAATTATGGTTATCAAAGGCTACGGTGTCTATACCTGTCACCGTGATCTGCCGACACTGGTGAAAAATATCGCGATTCTGGAGAACAGTTGCAGACTACTCCACTTTTCGCAGGAGCACCATTCCGGACGTAAAAACTATACGCTGCGCTGATGAAAAATAGTCTTAGTTTAAAATAAAGATGTCTTATTAGTAAACTATACTTATTTTTTAATCAGTAAAAGTTATATTTTATTTAATCAATTTAGAATATAATTCTTTAATACACGAAAGGGCACCTCTAATAATAGGTGGTACCCACAATGGGTTTTGCAAATGTAAGATTGTGCAAGAGATTTATGAGTCCTAGCCATAGCTAAGACGATTAAATATCTTGTGCAAGATTGCGTTTGCAAAACCCACCCAAAGGGCATCTCTAGCTTTTGCCTATGCCGCGTTACTCTTTTTCACCTTAGCTACGGCTAGGGTTTCAAAAGAGTGCCTTGCCTAGACGAAAGCTAGAGATGTTGTGGATATCACCTATTATTAGAGGTGCCCTATACAAAATACAAAAGGCTGAACATGATTTCCTGGATGCAAAAGCATAGAAAATACCTCGTTGTCACTATATGGATAAGTACTATTGCTTTTGTCGGCGCCGGTTTTGTAGGCTGGGGTGCCTACAGCTACAACCGTGACAAATCAAACTCCATTGCAACAGTCGGAGAGAAAGAGATTACGATCGATGAGCTGCAGAGCACCTACTCTAACCTCTACAGCTACTATAACCAGATGATGGGCGGTAAACTGACCAAAGAGGCTGCCGAAAAACTGCATTTGCAGGATATTGCACTCAACCAGCTTATCCAGGAAGCACTGCTGATCAACTACGCCAGAGCACACGGTATTACCGCACTGGAAGATGAAGTACTTGCGAAGATACAATCCATTGAAGCATTTCAAGAAAACGGAAAATTTGACAAAAAACGCTATTTTCAGGTTTTACGAAGTATCGGCACCGATGCCAACAAATTTGAAAAAAACCTGAAAAAAGAGATTATCATCGATAAATTGACCAAAATGCTGAATTTGCCGGCAACTTCACTCGATACCAAAATGATTTTTGCTTCCGCTTATATGGAAGATGATCTTGCGGCAAAGAAGATTAGCGTCGATCCTTCCACCGTCAAAGTCAGCGATGACGAACTGAAAAAATACTGGGAAGCACATAAAAACAGTTATCTCAGCAAAAAAAGTTATCGACTTGCCGCAATTAAAATCGTTGCATCGACTATAGAAGTGAGCGATGAAGATATCAAAAAGTATTACAACGAACATAAAGAGATGTTTCGCGGTGCCGATGACAAGATCGCCTCTTTTGAAGATAGCAAAGCGCGTGTTAAAGCAAAACTGCAAAAGAAAAGAGCGAAAACGGAAGCACTCAAAAAGTACCTCGCACTCAAAAACGGCAAAATCAATGCCGATGAGAATATTACGGTCAGCGAAGGCAACAGTGATGTCCCGCTCGCAAAAATCAGGATCGCTGCCAAAGGTAGCTATATCAAAAGTATCGAACTCCCGGACGGTTTCATGACGGCACAGTTGATTGCCGTCGAGGAACCTGCACCACTCTCTTTTGAGAAGGCAAAAGAGATGGCGAAAAAAGAGCTTGTTGCACAAAAAGCGCATAAACTGCTTGAAGCGAAAGCCAAAGAGGAACTCGCTTCACTCAAAGATCTGAAAGAGATCGGTTTTGTTACACGTGAAGATACAGACAAACTCGATTTTCTGGCAAAGAATGAAGCAGCGGCTTTCTTGAACCATCTCTTTAGTACAGCAGAAAAAAAGGGATACTACCTGCTGCAAAACAGTGCTGTCATTTACCAAATCAAAGATCAGAAACTGTATGACGCCGACCGTTTTGCCAAAAAACAAAACAAACTGAAACAGAGTGTCGACGCACTCAAGGCGAACAGTATCCGGGAATCACTCATCAAGCGTCTGCAGAAGCAATACAAAATCGAAAAACACATTAAAGGATAGGTCGGATCATGATAGTTTTAGGCGTAGATATAGGATCAACCAAAATATGTGCTATCATCGCGCAAAAAACCGATGGCGGTACTATTAAAATACTCGGAGCGGGTATTGCCAAATCGCAGGGAATCAAAAAGGGCAATATTACCAATATCGAACTCGCATCCAGATCGATCAAACATGCCATCAATGACGCCAAACGGGTTGCCGGCACCCATTTCGACCAGGTGATCGTTTCGGTTTCCGGCGCCTACACCAAAGGCTTCGACAGTCAGGGTGTGGTCAATGTACCGAGCAAAGAGATCGGTATCAAAGAGATCAACCGTGTGATGCAAATGGCAGATCATAACGCCAATATCCCTGCGGAGTACGAAAAACTGCATGTGCTTCCTTACAATTTCAAAGTCGACGACCATGTCAGTATCGACGATCCTCTCGGCATGAACGGATCACGGCTCGAAGTACAGGTGCATATTATCACCGTTTTGAAATCGAGCCTGAACAATCTGAAAAAAGCAGTCAAATCCGCTTCACTTGAAGTGAGCAATATTGTCCTGACAGGCTATGCATCGAGTATCGCCGTGCTGAATGAAGATGAAAAAGAGCTTGGTGTGGCAGTCGTCGATATGGGTGGTGCGACGACGGATATTGTCGTACACCTGGGTAACTCTATTCGTTACAACGACTTTATCGGTGTCGGTTCCGCCAATGTGACCAATGACCTCTCCATGGCACTGCATACGCCGATTACCGCTGCGGAAAAGGTCAAGATCGAGCACGGTTCGCTCCGGCTCAACAGTAACGAAACAATCGAACTTCCGGCAATCGGAGATGAAGGGAGTTCTCATGAAGTGTCACTCGAGATTGTCACCAATGTCATCTACGCGCGTATCGAAGAGACCTTGCTTCTGATCGCAAAATCGATCCGGGAGAGCGGTTTCCGGGATCAGCTGGCGGCAGGTGTTGTCCTGACAGGCGGTTTGACCAAACTCGACGGTATCAGAGAGCTTGCTTCGGCAATCTTCAACAACACACCCGTCCGGCTTGCCAAACCGAGTGAAAAAGATATCGAGGGTATGTTCGACACCCTCAAAGGTCCGGAGTTTTCCACAGCGATAGGGCTGATCCTTTACGGATTCGGTCACTTTACGCCGTATGAAATGGATTCTAACAGAAAACTCCGATACAAAGAGGAGTCGCTTGAACCAAGTCCGATTCAAAATATTCTGGACGATGAGAAAGAGGAAGGAGAGATCGGTGAAACGCTGGGAACAGGTTCCGCAAAACAGGAAAAAGATGAGACTTTTACCATTCTCATAGACGATGAGCCGACTCTTAAAGAGAGTTTCCGAAGATTCTGGAACAGAATTACACAACTATTCTAACAATTCAAAAAGGAGAAAAGAGATGTCAAACAGTACAATAGGTGCACAAATTAAAGT
>JALWRO010000222.1 GCA_027080605.1 Campylobacterales bacterium | reverse complement strand
GCAAGCGGAAGTTTTCATTTTGAAGAGAAGGAGTTTTTCAACCTGCATACAAATGAGATAGACGGAAAGTTTGAGGCGGAGAGGAAGTAAAGAAAAAGAGAGATTTTTTTAGAGTGTCAAAGTCTCTTTTTACAGAGACTTTGACACTCTCCTACTGCAAATTGTTCTTGTAAATGATCACATTCCCCTGAAGATTCCCTGCAACAATATCGATATCACCGTCACTGTCCAGATCAGCAGCTTTTACTGCCTGCACGGCACTCTCTGACGGTACAGTATCGATACTTTTTGTCGCAAATGCAGGATTGGCATTGTCACCGTTGTGCTGATACCAGGCGATATTGGTAGTCGATGTAAAATTCGGAACCACATCGGTAGCGCCGTCATTATCGATATCGATTGTATATCGGGGATCTATAGAAGGCAATATACTGCTGCTACTGAGTTTATCCCACTGAAATGTACCGCTGTCACCCTGTACAGAAACGATATCCAACATGTTATCGTGATCGATATCGGCAAAATATACGTCGGTACTTGTAACGGTGTGTACAGAGCTTTCTGTCATATTGGTACCGTTTTGGTCATTTTGCAGATAGAAAACATCACTGTCCGATGTTGTAAATACCAAATCTGTATCACCGTCGTTGTCATTGTCCGCCGCTACCAGCGACGTGGCATACGGAGCATTGAAATCAAACGGCGAAGTTTGTAAATTATCCAGCATCAATGTATTTGATGAGTTGAAACTCTGATCATTTTGCTGTAAAAATGCAACGATTTTATGTTCCGCAACTGCTTTGGTCGCTACAACAATATCTTTCCCGTTTACACCGTCCATATCCGCAATGACAATCGCCTGATAATTATCATCGGCTGCCGAACCGTTATGTAATCTGTTTCCGGTACAGTTAAAGGAGACGGTAGAGGGGTTACCTGCGTTTTTACACACATGCAACTCATTCGTACCATAAATAATATCCGGGAAATTATCCCCGTCAATATCGTCGACCGCCACGGCGTGTGCATTGACATAAGAGTAAATCGCTCCCATATAAGCGTATGTCATATTGCCGTCATTGCGATACCAGCTGATATCCTGTTTGCCGGAATTGTCACTGACTACCACCAGATCGTTGTCACTGTCATTGTCCAGATCCACTACATGAATATCACGAATCGCACCGGTTTGCGATGTCAGAGAAGTGATTTTAGTAAAGCTGACGGTCGGTACACTCTCCACAGTCACTTGCACGGTATCGGAAGCAGTCGCACCGTCATTGTCCGTCACGGTGAGTGTTATCGTATGGTTTCCGGGAGGAAAGGTGTAGGAAAAATCTCTGCTCGATGAAAGAAGTGTACTGCCCTCTTTCCAGCTATAAGAAGTAATATTACCATCCACATCTTCGCTGAGATAACCGCTGAGATTGACCGGTGTACCATCCGTTACAGTAATATCCGTTCCCGCATTCGCCACAGGTGCATCATTAAGACTGTTGACGGTAATCGTTACATTTGCTTCGGCAGAGTTCACCGTACCGTCATTGACCACATAGGTAAAATAGTCCGTACCGTGAAAGTTTAACGACGGGGTATAGGTCAGGTTCGGCGCCGTACCGCTGAGGGTACCGTTGGCGGGGTTTTGCATTATTGCATATGTCAATGTATCACCGTCGATATCACTCCCTCCGAGGGTCACAGAGAGCGGATTATCTTCATTAACAGAGAGACTCTGTGATGTTGCAACAGGGACATCGTTAACCGGATTGATCGTCAGGTTCACATTGGCAATATTGGAATCAACGGTACCGTCATTTGCTTTAAAACTAAAACTATCCATTCCATGAAAATCAGGGAGAGGTGTATAAATCACACTGCTTCCACTGAGTGTTACACTACCGTACTGTGGCGATGTTACGATACTGTAGGTCAGCGGATCGTTCTCTGCATCGGTTGCATTCAGGGAAATCGTTACAGGCGTATCTTCCGAAAGTGTCTTTGACTGCTTAACGGCAACGGGAGCGTCATTTTGCGCATTGACGGTAACAGAGACTGTCGCCGGATCGGAGACCAGGCTTCCGTCGCTAACGGTATAGGTGAAAGTATCACTGCCGTTGAAGTTGGCAAGGGGTGCGTAGGTACACATAAATCCGTTACATGAAAGTGTACCGTGAGACGGTTGTGTGACAATAGTCAAATCTTGTAACTGATCCCCGTCGATATCATTTCCGATAAGAAATATCGACAGATTACTGTCTTCATTGCCGGAAATACTTTGTGCTGTTGCCGTCGGTTTATCATTGACCGGATCTACCTGAATCGAGACCGTCGCACTGTTGGAATCTGCGGTACCGTCGTTTGCCGTAAATGTCAATATATCTGTACCGTTATAGTTTGCATCCGGTGTATAAGTCACTGTCGCACCGCTTTGTGTCACATTACCGTGCTGAGGATTCCCTGTGACGGTAAATGTCAGCGGATCACTGTCGGCATCAGTCGCCTGCAATGTAATCGCAACAGAACCGTCTTCCAAAACAGTTACCGACTGATCCGACGCAACCGGTGCACTGTTTCCGGCAGCGGTTACCGTAATAGTGACGGTATGTTTGAGGGAATCGGCATGGGTATCGTTCACCCAGTACTGAAATGTATCGGTACCGCTGAAACCGCTTTGCGGGGTATAGGTCAGATTTGCACCGCTGCCGCTGAGTGTACCGTGTGAAGGGCTGTCATAAAAGAATGTCAGCGGATCGTTGTCAGTATCAGTAGCAGTCAGGGTGATCGCAAGCGCACTATCCTGTGCGGTGGAAAGGCTCATATCATTCAGCTGCGGCAGATGATTGACTGCGTTGACGGTGACGGAGACCGTTGCCGGAGTGGAATCATCAATACCGTCTGTCGCTTTGTAACTGAAACTGTCTGCTCCACTGTAAGAAGCATCCGGCGTGTAGGTCGCCTGATCTCCCGAAATGGTGACACTTCCGTGCTGCGGCTGACTGACGACGGCAAAAGAGAGCGGATCATGCTCCACATCTGTTGCCTGAAGCGTAACAGTAGCAGACTGGTCTTCATCCGTACTCAAGTTCAGTGACGATGCGACAGGCGCATCATTTTGGGCATTGACGGTAATCGTCACAGTGGCAGGAGCCGAATCGACTTGTCCGTCATTGGCAACATAAGTCACTGTTTCAACACCGAAACGATCCGGATCGGGCTGATAGTGCAGGGTATTGCCGCTGATGTGCATCGTACCGAAATCCGGTGCTGATATCAGACGGAAAGTGACCGGGTCACCGTCGCTATCCTGTGCGGTAAGCGGAATATCCAGTGTATTATCTTCATTCGTCTGCACCGCTACATCTGTAACAACCGGAGGATGGTTGATCTGTGTGACATCGATAATCACTGTCGCTTCCGGGGAGTCTTCCGTGCCGTCATTGGCTTTGTAAACAAAACTATCCTGACCACTGAAACCGGTTTGCGGTGTATAGACCATCTGCGCTCCGTTGAGTGTCACCGTACCGTGCAGCGGCGGCTGTGTGACGGAAAAGGAGAGCGGATCACCCTCTTTATCCGTCGCTTCCAGTGTGGCGGTCAGCGGCTGCTCCTGTGGAGTACTCAGCTGCAATCCGTTTACCACGGGGGCATCGTTACGGGGTTCGACGGTGATCGAAACAGTCGCGAGATCGGAGTCGATCTTGCCGTCATTGGTTTTAAAGAGGAAACTATCTTCGCCGTAAAAATCAGGATCAGGTATATAGCGCATGTGTGCGGGACTGCCGCTCAGCGTGCCGTGCTCCGGCAAAGAGACCAGTACATAGTGCAGCGGATCACCGTCGCTGTCACTGCCCCACAGCGCTCCTGCAAACGCGGTATCTTCCGGTGTGACAAAGTGGAGGTCTTTCGCTTCGGGAAGTGCGTTGCCGGGCTCTTCTCCTTTGATCGTTACCTGCACACGGTCCACATAGGTCGTACCGTCAGCCGCCTGTGCTTCGAGCAAAATCTCATGCATGCCCATCCCCAGATCGGTCAATTCGCACTGTCTGGCACTTGCCAGCGTTCTGTCACCCTCTTTCCAGACAAATTTTGTAAATCTTTTCTCTCTGTCCAGCGGTGTCGCCCGCAGTGTGACCGACTTGCCTTCAAGCACGTGCTGATCATCACCCGCCACAACGACAGAGGGATCTTCCACCCTTTTGACGATTTTGGGATTTTCCCGGTTTGGGCTCTGTTCCATGCCACCGCTGTTCGCTTCATGAGAGACACTTGTCCCTCCGCAACCCGCTAAAAAAACCGCCAGTGCCGTTGCTATCCATTTCATCTTTCTGATACCCCGCTTTAAGGTTAAATATTTCTACCTTTAATATCGACACATTTCACATGAAGCGCACTGAAAAATTCCCAAACTTTTATTCGGGCACACTACTTGCTACAGAAAGCTACATGAACCGAGTCAAATCTTCCTTTCCGGCACTACTGTTAACGTTGTTACTCATCGGTACGATGTCATTTTTGTACCTTAAAAATCCCGCATTTATTCAAAATATCAACAACAACCTCATCGATGCGGCGTTTCTCTGGCGCGGGGAGACACCGGTTGATGACCGTATCGCCATCGTCGATGTCGATGAAAAATCACTTCATGAACTGGGGCAATGGCCGTGGAGCCGGAACAAAGTGGCAACACTGCTGCAAAACCTCAGCAACGACGGGGCGGCGATTATCGGTATGGATATGGTCTTTGCCGAAAAAGACAACAGCTCTCCGGTCAATATCGCCAGAGAAGCAAATATCTCCGCCGAAAACCTGCCCGATTACGACGCCATACTTGCCGATACCCTGGCAACAACCCCGACCATCACCGGTTTCACCTTTGACTTTGAGAAAAAGATTCCCAACACCCCGCCCCCGGCCGGCGCGATCTACATCCAGAAAAACAAAACCGCACAAACAGGTGAAGCGCTTCCCGTCGCCAAAGGGGTCGTCACCAATATTCCCGTGCTGCAGGAGAAGAGTTACAGCAGCGGAAGTTTCAACACCGTGCCCGACAGTGACGGTATCGTCCGCTATGTACCGCTTGTCATCTCTTACGACGATGCCCTCTACCCTTCCCTCTCGCTGGAGATCATCCGCACGCTGATGCAGGAGCGAAAAGTCTATATTTTCTACGATAACAACGGCGTCACACAAATAAACCTCGGAGCGCTGCAAATCCCGACCAATGCCCAGGGAAAACTCTTTGTCAATTACCACGGTGCACAAAAAGCGTATCCGTACCTCTCCGCCACCGATATTTACCACCACAGGATCGACCCCAAAAAAGTAGAGGGTAAAATCATCCTCCTCGGCACTTCCGCCGCCGGACTGCTCGACCTTCGGGCAACACCGTTTGACAATGTCTATCCGGGAGTCGAAGTACATGCCACGGTCATAGACAATATGCTCAACAACGATATGATCGCCGCCGGATCGTCACTCGATTCCCTTATCACGATGGCAGCCATCCTGCTCTGTGTCATCATCGTCGCGGTGATCATCCAGTTCACACCCCCGACGGCAGCCTTTGCACTGGTAACAGGATATATGCTGCTGGGCGCGGCGTTTTACTACCATATGCTCTTTACCGAACATATTTTGCTCAACTTTGCCTATCCGCTGCTGACGACGATGCTCTCCATCTTTGCGTTTACCTTTCTGAAAGTCCACAGTGAAAACCGTCAGAAAGCGGTGATCGAAGAGAAGTTTGCCAAAAAAGTCTCCCCTCAGGTTGCGGCACAGCTCTTGAAAAATCCGAAAGATATCTTCATGACATCTGAAGAGGAGATTACGATCTTTTTCAGCGATATCCGAAACTTTACCACTATCTCTGAATCGTTTGAGAGTCCGAAAATATTGATCGACTACCTCAACACCTACATGTCCCCGATGAGTGAAATCATTATCGCCCATGAAGGTACAATCGACAAATATATCGGCGATGCGATCATGGCGTACTGGAATGCACCGCTGCGTGTCCAAAACCACGCCGACAAAGCGGTGACCGCCGCAGTAGAGCAGATCAATGCGCTGAAGAGACTCAACCAAAGCCTTCAGCAAAAAGCATTTCCGCCGATAGATATAGGCATAGGAATCCACACCGGAACCGCCATTGTCGGAGAGATGGGTAGTGAAGGGAGAAGCGACTATACCGTCATCGGTGACGCTATCAACCTGGGATCGCGCATAGAGGGGCTCTGCAAAAGCTACGGCGCGAAAATCCTGATCTCGGAAGCGACCCGGGCACAGCTTGACGGCACCTACCGCATCCGGGAAGTGGACAGGGTACAGGTCAAGGGAAAAGATGCCGCCGTAACGATTTTCGAAGTACTCGGCACCGGAAAGTTCAGCGGGAGAGAAGCGGAGCTGCACAAGCGGTATATGTACGCCAGAAGGCTCTATAAAGAGGCACGTTTTCATGAAGCGATGCGGCTCTTTGAAAGACTTCATGAAGAGGCACCGCACAGGCTCTATGCACTCTATGCCGAGCGATGCCGAACCTATGCACAGAAGAAGATAAAGGAATTTGATGCAGTCTATCGATTTACTACAAAATGATGTCCGCCTGCTGGGAGCCGACGGTTCCAAAAGCATGGACGCGGGAACCAGCTCTTTGCAGGTGAGCGAAAGTATTATCATCGACGCGGGAAATATCATTCAGGGGCTGGGGAAAGCTGCGGAAAAAACAGAGCATATTTTTCTGACACACTCGCACCTCGACCATATTGTCGATATCGCATTTCTGGCAGAACGCTACTTCGATACCCGCACCTCATCGTTAAAAATCTTCGCACTCAAAGAGACACTCGAAGCGCTGAAAAAACACTACTTCAACAATGTCATCTGGCCCGATTTTACTCGTATCAGCCCGCCCGGCGCCTCCTTTTGCACCGTAGAGTTTGTCGAAGTGGAGATCGGAAAGCCCTACCGTTTTCCCGATGTCACAATTACCGCAATTCCCGTCAGTCACACCGTACCCACCTGCGCCTATGTGGTCGAAAAAAAGCTTTTCTCCCTCATCTATGCACCCGACACACACCTCTGTGACGCCATCTGGGAAGAGGTGGAAAACAACCCGAAAATCGATTCCCTGCTGATCGACCTCTCCTTCCCCTCTTCACTGGACAAACTGGCGGAACTGAGCTGCCACCTCACTCCGGAACTGCTGGCAAAACAGCTGCAAAACATACACAAACCGCTCAGTGTCTACGCTATCCATCTCAAAGATGCCTACCGTGAAGAGATTCGCAAAGAGGTGACAGAAAATCCACTTCTTAGAGAGAAGATCATCTTTCCCGAAAACGGTATGTATCTGAAAAAAGGGTTGCTCAAAAAAGAGGAGATCAACGATATCGAAGTGCTGACGACACTCGCCAAAGAGAAAAATCTCGATATTATCCTTGACAAAATCCTTCAGCAAGTCATGAAACGCACCGGTGCAGAAGGCGGTACAGTCTACCTGAGACAAGGCAAAGATCTCCGTTTTAAAGTGGTCATCAACCAAAAGCTGGGCATTCACAACACCAAAACCGAAAACTGGCCCGCCATCCCTCTCTATACCCCGAACGGCTCCAATCTCTCCAATGTCTCCGCACTCTGCGCCGTCAAAAATGAGATTGTCAACATTCCCGATGTCTATAACGCGGAGGGATTCAACTTTGAGGGTATGAAACAGTTTGACGCCGCCAACCACTACCGTTCCCAATCGATGCTGGTCATTCCTATGGTCGATCATGAAGAGGATTTGATCGGTGTACTGCAACTGATCAATAAACTCGACCACAACGGAAAACCCATCCCTTTTCAGAAAGCAGATATCGACATCGCACAGGCGTACAGCGCCTACTGTGCCATCGCCATCACCAAAAACCGTCTGATCGAAGACCTCGAAAAACTGCTGCTCTCGTTTCTGGAAAGCATCGCCGTGGCAATGGACGCCAAATCACCGATCGGATACGGACATATCACCCGCGTCGGCAAGATGATGGAACTCTTCAGCGAAGCAATCAACAAAGACCAGACCACCTACAAAGATCTTTACTATGACAGAGACCAGCTGCTTCAGCTCAAACTGGCAGCCTGGATGCACGACATAGGCAAAATCTCCACACCCGAACCGATTCTCAACAAGGCAACCAAACTCGAAACAACTTACAACCGTATCACGGAAATAGAAGAGCGTTTTCGCAATGTTATACTCTCACGCAAACTGGCACTGGCACAAAAAGAGATTGCGTGGCTAAAAGGGAACAAAAGTATCGATCCGGAAAAAGAGAAAGTGACAACCGCCGAAGAGATCCGACAACTCGAAGAGGATTTGGCATATATACAGAAAAAGAATCTTCCCTCCGGACTGATGGACGACAATGACATCGCACGCATTGAAGCGATCGCACAGCGACGCTATACGGTAGAAGGAAAAGAGATACCACTCCTCAGCCCCGACGAAGTCAAAAACCTCTCCATCCGTTACGGCACCCTCAACGAAGAGGAGCGCGCCAAAATCAATGAACACGCCAAAATCAGCAACCAGATGCTCGATATGCTTGTCTTTCCGAAAAAGTTCAAAGAGGTACCCAAAATCGCCGGCATGCATCACGAAAAGCTCAATGGCAAAGGCTACCCCAACGGCGTCAGGGGAGAGGATATTCCCTTCGAAGCGAGACTGCTGGCGGTCATCGACATTTTCGAAGCACTCACCGCCCACGACCGCCCCTACAAACGCCCCAAAACATTGACCGAAACCTATGAGATACTCGACAACATGGTCAGGGAAGGCGATCTGGACGGAGAGATCATCGACTACCTGAAAAAATCGGGGCTTTTTATGGAGTATGCGAAAAGTTATCTGTTGCCGGAGCAGGTGGTTTGAGAAATCCTCTTTTTTTGCTATAATATGCCTAAATATACCTACAATATGTAGTAAAAAGGATCGATTTTGAAAACACTTGCCATCAGGGATCTGAAAAACAATCCCTCCGATATGACAAAATATCTGGAAAACAACGAATCCGTCTTTATCACCAAACATAGCAAACCGATCGGCATTACCATACCTTTAAACGACGAAACACTCTCCATAGGCATCAAAAAAGCGGTGGCTATCGAGCAGTACCGAAACGGTCTGATCTCTCTTGGGAAAATGGCGCAATTTCTTGAAATAGAAAAAAAAGAGGCGATGGATCTTGTCAATCGTCTGGGTATTGACTGGCTGGAATACACCCGGCAGGAGCTTGACGAACAGGCAAAACTTGCCGCCAAATATGCCAAAAAGTCTTCATAACCGTGATTATTGCCGACGCTACCGTTTTGATCACACTGATCAATATCGATGAATTCGACGTTTTGAAGCTTTTTATCGATCAGGTTATCATACCTGATGAAGTCTATCATGAAGTATCCCGAACAGCAAGTGCGAAAAGATATCTCGACCATGAGATCGATAGTTGTTTTATCCAAGTCGCACAGTATCAGGATAAACAACTCTTCAAAGATATCAACTATATTCTGGATGACGGAGAGTCGGCATCTGTCACTTTGGCACTGGAGCGTAAACTCCCACTGATTATAGATGAAAAGAAAGGTCGAAGATTTGCCCAACAACTGGGTGTTGAGATCATTGGTCTGGTCGGGATCTTACGTTTTTTATACCGTGACGGAAGATTGTCCGAAGCAGAAACCGCAGAGATCGTCAAAAAACTCAACGACTCAAACTTCAGAATAAGTCCTGACCTGCTGGATCTGATTTTGGCATAAATCAGCTATTGGCGAGCAGATACCCTTTCACCGCCTCTTTATCCCCGCGAAATGCGACTTTTTTCGCCCTTTTGGCGAGCTGGTAGTCGTACATCGGGTCGTAGTAATCCCGTAAAAGGGGTTCGATCCACGCTTTGTGTTTTTCGGTGTCGCCGCTGTTTTGCTGTATTTGGTACGCCTCTTCGAAAATCGCTTTGATCTTTCTGTGGCGTTCGCTGCCGAGTCGTCTCTGAATACGGTCGATGCCGCTGCGGATGTCTGCCGCCCAGCGTGTCAATCCCGCTTCATGAAAGTACGTAATGTATTCGCGCTGTGCTTCGGTAACATACTCGTCGAAAGTGATCTGCACGCGCTCCTGCATCGGTGTCTCCAGCACGACCAGATCCCCCTGCGCAACGACTTGAAACAACTTCTCCGGCAGGTAGAGCCGTCCGACATTTTTCCCTTCGTCTTCGAAGATCAGCGTCTCATAGCCGCTGTGCAGTTTTTGCAGCAGATCAAACGCCAGCAGGTTTTCAAAGTCGATCTGTGTCGGCTGCGGTTCGATACGGCGTCCGAAAGAGGAGCCGCGGTGTTTTGCCAATCCCTCGAGATCGACGATGTTTTGCAGTTCATGAAGCAACAGGGTTTTTCCGGAACCTGTCCTGCCGCCCAGTAAAACGGGTCTGAAACGTCCCTGCATCGATTCGAGCTGTTGCAGTAAAAAGTGACGAAACGCTTTGTAGCCACCTTTGATCCGCACGACAGGATAGCCCTCTTCATGAAGCCACTGCTGTGAAATGCGCGACCGTTGTCCGCCGCGAAAACAGTAGAGCATGGCGTTTGGATTTGCGTCGATAAAATCGCACCACGCTTTGATACGCGCTGCTTTGACTTCCCCCGATACCAGTTCGTGTCCCAGCTTGACCGCCGCTTCGTTGCCGTTGTTTTTGTAACGGATACCGACCAGTTCCCGCTCTTTGTCATTCATAAGCGGGAGATTGACTGCCGTAGGAAACGCCCCTTTGGCAAACTCCACGGGTGCGCGCACGTCGATGAGAGGGATGCGCTCCGTCACCAGCTTTTCAAAATTGTCGAAGAGGGGAAGTTCCACCTATACGACCTCGATCAGATGCGTGCCGGAAGCGCGCGTTTCACCGATCGCGGAGAGTTCCAGTCCCTCCGCTTTCGCCGCTTCAAGAAAAGCAGGGACTTCGCTCTTTCGCACGATCACCAGCAACCCGCCGGAGGTCTGTGCATCGCAGAGAATCTCCCTTTGCTGCTGCGTCATCGGGGAGATATTTTCGCCGTAACTGTTGAAGTTTTTGCGCGCTCCGCCGGGGATACAGCCCATCTGTCGGTACTTTTCGGTATTTGGCAAAAGCGGCACGTCGTCAAAACGCACGGTAGCGTGGATGCCACTGCCTTCACAGATTTCACCCAGATGCCCCAGCAAGCCGAAACCGGTGACATCGGTCATCGCCACGACACCCTCCAGCTGCGCGAAACGGTAACCCGCTTTGTTGAGTGTGGTCATCGCTTTGATTGCAGGATCGATATCGCCTGGAGCGATCTTTTTCTGCTTCTGCGCTGTGGAGAGAATGCCGATACCGAGCGGTTTGGTCAGGAAAATATCACACTCCGCTTCGGCGGTATTGTTCTTCATGAGGTGGCGGTTTTCCACACGCCCGGTCGCCGCCAGCCCGAAAATCGGCTCCGGTGAATCGATAGAGTGCCCGCCTGCCAGCGGAATTCCCGCATCTTCACATACCGCACGCCCGCCGTCGATTACCTTTCGGGCGACATCGGCAGAGAGTTTGTCGATCGGCCATCCGAAAATGGAGATCGCCATCAGCGGTTTGCCGCCCATCGCATAGATATCGCTGAGGGCATTGGTCGCCGCGATTTTTCCGAAGATAAACGGATCATCGACAATCGGCATAAAAAAGTCAGTCGTACTCAGCACCGACGTTCCATCACCCAGATCATACGCCGCCGCATCATCTTTGCTATCGTTTCCGACAAGCAGTTCCGGATAGCTGATATGTTCGCGTGTCGTGGTCAGGATCTCATCCAAAAGCATCGGGGAGATCTTGCACCCGCACCCCGCCCCGTGGCTGTACTCTGTCAGTTTTACCTCTTCCATCTTTCTCCTTTTCATTTGGAATAGCACAACATAGTTTTGTATATAAACTGTGACGAGAGGCTCAGACCGAAGGGAGGATTTCGCGGAAAGTTTGCTTACGCAACCGCTATTCGCTACTTTTGCCCTCGGAGGAACAGTTTATATACAAAACTATGTGATATAAGATATAATTTCGGCATTATAGCACTAAGAGTTAAAATGATCGATATTCCAAATTACCAACCACTTGACCTCAAATACATCGTCTGCGACTACAACGGCACCATTGCAAAAGACGGCATCGTCCTGCCGGGGATCGGCGATCTTTTCGCTGAACTTGGCAAAACGTACCGCATTTTCGTCATCACCGCCGATACGTTTGGAAGCGTCAAAGCGCAGGTTTCGCCGTTCGGGTGTGAGATTACGATTCTCTCAAGCACGAATCACACGGAAGAGAAAGCGGCGTTCATCGACTCTCTGGGAGCGGATCGCTGTGTCGCGCTCGGTAACGGAAATAACGATGCCGCCATGCTGAAAACCGCCGCACTGGGTATCGCGATACTGGGAGATGAGGGGTGCAGTAAAGAGACGTTGATGGCTTCGGATATTGTCTGCAAGAGTGCACAGGAGGCACTGGAACTAGTACGCTATCCTAAGAGGCTGATCGCGACCCTGAGGAGATAGTCTCCAACCGCTCCACCAGCCACCCCTGCACCAGTGAACCGATGATGATATAAAGCGTCAGCACCACGGTAAAGAGCAATCCGAAATAGTCCACCATCAGCGGCAGCAGCGGCAGTTTGACGGCACGGGCGTAGAAAAATGTAGTGATATACCCGTCACGAAGCCCCTGTTTGCGTAAACTGTCCAGCATGGGGTACCAGGCGTACATCGGTCCGTGGCTCAGCAGTCCGATAAAGAGCGCCCAGAGCCACCCTTTCACACCGCGCTGTCTGGCGAGATTTTCAAGCTTGCTTTTGCCCTGCGTAAAGTATCCGATCACCGCCATCAGAAAAATCACCACGGCAAAAATGGGCACGAGAATTTCGATAATGGAGAGGCTTTTCATGAGCGCTGCCATCCCTTTCTCACTGTTTATTGTAAAGAGTACGACAAACGCCGTAACCACCAGTGCGAAAAACTTCACCCCTTTCCACTGAAAAGCGGGGCGCTGAGATTTTCCGGACTTCATGAAAAGAGCTCCACCGTCGCCACCGTCGCCAGCGCAATCAAAATCGTAAAAACAAATGCGAGCACATTACGCAAAACGGTAAAACGCATGCCCAGCACTTCCACCTCCAGCGGCAGCTGCACCACACCCAGCGTCACCCATGAAAGTACAAATGCACTCACCGCATACATCGAGATCCCCTCTTTTAAAAGCTCCCCGCCGATAATATAACTCACCATCGCCTGCCCCGCGGCAATCCCGCCGGCAACAGTTCCGACCAGGGTATCGTACAGGACATTTCCGGTAAAAAAGGAGCTGAGCAGTTCCGGAGTAATGAGCGTCTGAAAAAGCCCTACCAGACCTACAACCCCCAGGATCATCGGTAGCATGGAGGCAAATCCGACGGCGCTGCGTTTGAGAATTTGTAAAAAAGTCGCTTTCTGTTTTTGTTGTTTCATGAACTTCTTTTGGATAAAAATGCATTGAACTGGTTGGCAAATGCGTGCGCATCTTTGGTACCGAACGGTTTGGGACCGCCGGTGATCTCACCGGTAGAACGGATCTCTTCCATCAGATTGCGCATGGCAAGGTACTGTTTGATGTTTTCCGGCGTGTAGCGCTCGCCCCGGTGGTCGATGGCGTGGGCATGTTTCATGAGCACCCTGTCTGCGAGCGGAATATCCGCCGTAATGACCAGATCACCCGTTTCGACCATCTCCACAATCCTGTGATCCGCTTCATCCGCCCCGCTTTCAACGATGATGTAGCGAAACAAGGCAGAGCTGCCGACACGGATCTTTTTGTTTGCAATGATAATCGTCTCCAGTCCCAGCCGCTCCACCTGTTTGACGACAATCGGTTTCAGCAGGTTGGGAAAAGCATCGCCGTCGATAAAAAGGCGCATCAGAGAATCTCTTTGACCCGTCCGACTGCACCGTCGGTGAGTCTCACTTTGATACCGTGCGGATGGGCAGGAGAATTTGTCAAAATGTTCTGCACCACCCCTTCGGTTAGTTTACCGGTGCGCTGATCCTGTTTCAGGACGATCTTCACACGCACTCCCGCACGGATATCTGCACGTTTTCTGCCGTCTGCCATTATGCAGCGGTACGCGCCGCGGGATAGGCTTCCAGACGCTCTTTGGAAATCGGTTCTCCTGTCTTTTCATCGAAACCGTAGGTACCCTCCGCAATCTTTTTCAGCGCCTCTTCGACATCATGAAGTTCCTGTTTCAGTGTTTGAAGCACACCCTGGTCACGGTCATTATCGACTGCCAGCTCCGCCATATCTTCGACATCGTCGATCTCATCTTCCGCTGCTATGGTGTTGATCTCCGCTTCGACATCTGCGATCTCTTTTTCAATCCTCGCTTTCTCTTTTAACAGTTTCTCTTTGAAATAGTCCAGATCAAGATCATCTCTTTTTGGCATATATACATCCTCTTTTTGGTTTTCTTCATGATAACATAAGAGGGATAATTTTATTACCCTTTCGCCTTACTTTCAATGCGCTTTTGCAAATCGTCGAGGATATTGACAATTTGATTTTGCAGGGTATAGAACTCTTCCATATGAATAGCGGGAATATCCTCCTGCTGACGCACGCGCTCGAGTACCTGCTGCAACTCCTCCTTTCGCGCCTGCGCCTCTTCGGGTGTGAGCTTGTCGATGTCGGTATCGATTTCATTGACTTTGTCGTACCAGCGGATCACCTTGCGGCGGCTGTACCAGTGTCTGGTCGGCTGTATCACCTCCACAAAAAAGGCGAACACGGTAATCAGCGGCAAAAGAATCAGCAGCGTAAATTTGTTTAGTTTGGTCAGACTCTGCGCACTCCAGAAATCAAAATTTTCCTCAAAGAAGTTTGTCGGCTGCTGAAAATAGCGCTCCGCTGCCGGATGGAGCAGCGCACCCAGCCCGGCGCTGTTGGGGAAAGTCCCCTCTTTCGCAAAAATCCCCGCTTTCTGATGCACTTGCCGCACCGTTTTCATCATGAGACGGACAATCTCATTGTCGGCATAGCGGGTCATCAGCACGGTGGATTTTGCCAGCAGCGTGTGACGAAAGGAGGGAATATCGGCGGGGAGATCAAAACCGCCTTTTTCCAGCGTAACCACCTGAAAATCCTCTCCTCTTTTGAGAAAATATTGCCGGTAGGAAGCGGCATGCAGAAAATCAAAAAGTTTGATACCTTCGGTGTGCAGCAGTTTCTGCACCGGTTTTGCATCGACAGAGGCAATATAGAACATCGCATCGATCGTGCCCTTTTCCAGCGCAAGTGCCGCTTCATGATTTCCTTCCGGCAGCAGTTTCGTGTTATTGCGATCAACGCCTCTGGCATTCAGAAGCAATTTGGCGACACTGTAAATACCGCTTCCCGGCGTTCCCAGCGCCACCCTTTCTCCCATAAAATCATCCAGTTCCTCCGCTTCCAGACCATGGTAAAAAATCCAGACCGGTTCATAGGCGACATTGGCAAGGGCATAGAGCGGCGATTTGGCATCGGCTCCGCGATACTGAAAACCACTTTGCATCAGGGCAAAATCGACCTCGCCCCTGCGCAACTTCTCCAGCGCTTCCAGAGAACCTTCGGTAGGCACGATCCTGAGCTCCACATCCTCTTTGGCAAGCAGTTTCCGGTACTCGGAAGCATAGAGATAGTACGCACCCTCCACACTTCCCGTGGCGATAGAGATATGGTGCGGATGACTCGCCCGGTCTATCAGAAAGAAAGAAAACGGTATCAGCAACACAAAAAGAACAAAAGCAAAAAATTTAATAGTTTTCATGAAGTCCACCTCGTATTTAAATAGTAGCATAATTTGTAAATTATCTCAAAAAACGGTATCATTGTATAATCCTAAAAAAGCAGTATTTTACAAATTTTCTTTCCCAAAGAGAGATAAAATACTACAATTCCAG
>JALWRO010000221.1 GCA_027080605.1 Campylobacterales bacterium | reverse complement strand
TAAAGCCAAGTGCGTCATCATCACACACATCTACGCATCTTCCACAATTGGTACACTCAGCCATTTTGACAAACTCGCTTCGCTTTCCAATCATATTCAACACCTGCACTTCAGGGCAGATATCTTTACATTTCATACAAAGCGTACAATTTTCACTCGTATGTTTCACTCGCAAAAAGTTAAACTTGCCAATCAGGGAGTATACGCCGCCAAGCGGACAGATATGCCCGCACCAGCCGTTCTTCAGTACGAACAGGTCAAAAAGAAATATCGCTACCAACAATCCCGCACCAGCACCAAAACCGAAAATAACACCACGGTTCATTATGGTAATAGGACTGACGATTTCAAACGCCGCCAGGCCACTGATGAAAGAGACTATCAATGCCAGTATCAGCATGTAGTAGCGAATATTTCGGCTGACCCATACTTTCCGCTCGATTTTATCCAGGTACAAAACCCGCCTGAGCCAATTCGCCAGATCGGTCACCATATTGACAGGACAGACCCAGCTACAAAAAGCTCGACCGCCGATAATACCGTAGAAGAGTGCGATAATCACCGCACCCACCAGGGCATTCATACCGATTGCAGCACCTGCTGCGAGCATCTGCAGTATCGCAAAAGGATCACTCAATGGCACTGTTTGCATGACCGAAGAACTTGAAAGATTACCGGTCAGCACTTTCCATCCCCAGGCATTGCCTGCGAAGTAGAGAAAGAGAAGCGTAAGCTGCACAATACGTCTTAAGACGAGATATTTATAGTTGCTCCACTTCATCTAATACTCCAGGTCCATATTGAGATAATCCTGCGGTTTCTGCTTGCTGCGCTTATCACGTGTTGTCACATCTTTATCGACACGAGATTTGATACGCTGCTGATCCTTGGTATCCCATCCTTTGACATAGTGGGCACCGGGACGACCCAGCGCAACTTCTCTCGGCAATACAAAAATCGCCGCTTTTTCCGTGACACATGCCAGTTCACAAAGTCCGCAACCCGTACATGCATTCATATGCACGACAGGTTTCAAAAATGCGTGTTTACCGGTTCTGGCATTACGGTCGTACTCCAGCGATATCGCCACATCCATCAGTGGACAGGCGCGGTAGCATGCATCGCACTGGATACCCCAGAATGCAATACATGAATTGTGATCGACCACGGCGATTCCCATATCCATCAACTTCGGATCGAGTTCATGCTTCTCATTGGTCACTTTCCTGATATCGAGTGCACCTGTCGGACAGACCGGCACACAGGGAATATCTTCACACATATAGCAGGGGACATCCCTCGGTATAAAAAAGGGCGTACCGATCGTCACATCATCTTCGGCTTTTGCAATCTTCAACGTCGCAGGACGCTGTTTACCCGTCTCTTTATCGATATTGCTCGGACGGTTGTAACACGCTTCAGAGCAGAGCCCGCACTTGATGCATGTCTTTAAAAAATCTTCTTCTTTCAGTGCTGCAGGAGGTCTGAGTGTCAGAGGCGAAGATTTTGCTTTACTGGCATAACCCGTCCATAGCAATCCGCCCATCACGCCAAGACCAGCATTTTGCGCTAAAAGTGTGAAAAACTTCCGCCTTTCACTGATTTTGGGTTTTTTATTCTCATTACTCACTGCATTACCTTGTATTGTATTTAAAAAGCAGGAGAGGTGCATCCTCTCCTGCAGTTATTACGCTTTGTACAGTTTCACCGCACATTTTTTAAAGTCTGTCTGTTTTGACATAGGACATGTCGCATCGAGACATACTTTGTTGATAAATACTTTCTCATCGAACCACGGTACAAATACAAGTCCCTGAGGTGGTCTGTTTCTTCCTCTGGTCTCGACTCTCGCCTTGACTTTACCACGGCGTGATTCTACCCAGATCAGCTCACCGTTTTTGAAACCTTTGGCTTTCGCATCTTTAGGATTCATGTAACAGAGTGCTTCAGGTACCGCACGGAAAAGCTCAGGTACACGCATAGTCATTGTACCACTGTGCCAGTGCTCGAGGACACGTCCGGTACAGAGCCATGTGTCGTACTTGCTGTCCGGCATCTCCGGTGGATCCATGTATGGTCTGGCAAATATCTTCGCTTTGTTTGGCAGCGGTGTCTTTTTCTTGTCTTTAACTCCCATCAGGTCACCACGTGGCAACGCTTTTGCCAGAGGACCATAGAAGGCGAAATCGCCACCCGGATTTGCTTTGGCAGCATATGGATCATATTTACAGTTAAATCTCCACTGTGTCTCTTTACCGTTGACAACCGGCCATTTGAGACCTCTGACTTTATGATAGACAACAAACGGAGCGAGATCGTGACCGTGTCCTCTACCAAAGCTTGCATACTCTTCAAAGAGATATTCATGAATCATGAAACCGTAACCTTTGAAGACTTTACCGTCAGAACCGACGACGTTTCTGCTGTCACCGATACACTCGGAGTTGTCAAATCCTTTCTGAGGGAAGGAGTTCAGGTCAACTTTGTACGCTTTTGCTCTGTCATTGGCAAAAAGGATCTCATACATCGTTGTATCAGGTTTATAACCCATCGCTTTCGCTTTTTCACGTACATCAGGCAGCTTTTTGCCGTTTCTGAGTGTATATGGACCCCAGAGATCATTGACAGTAAATCGCTTGGAGAACTCTACCCATTGCCATGTATCTGACATTGCGTCACCGACAGGAAGTACCTGCTGTCTCCAGTGCTGTGTACGTCTCTCGGCATTTCCGTATGCACCCCATTTCTCATAGATCATCGCAGAAGGGAGTACGAGGTCTGAAACTTTTGCTGAGATACCGGGATATCCGTCAGAAGTGACGATGAAGTTGTCCATTTCTCGTGCCGCTTTGATCCAGTGTTTTGCAGATGCAGAATCCTGGTAAGCGTTACAGACATTGACCCATGCAAATTTGACGACACCATCTTCAATATCTCTGTGGATCTTCATGATGTGCTGATTACCGACCGGGTTCAATGTACCCTCAGGAATATGCCATTTGTTTTCAGCGATTTTTCTGTGTTTTGGATTTTTTACCATCATATCGGCAGGCAGTCTGTGACAGAATGTACCAACTTCACGGGCAGTACCACACGCTGAAGGCTGACCTGTCAGTGAGAACGCACCGCTACCTGGTTTTGCCTGTTTGTTGAGCATAAAGTGTACGTTGTAGGAGAGTGTATTGACCCATGTACCACGTGTATGCTGATTCATACCCATTGTCCAGAAAGAGACCACTTTTCTGTCTTTTTCGATGTAAAGAGCTGCGAGATCTTTCAGTTTTTTCTTGAAACTCTCAATGCTTTCGTTAGGATCACCTTTGGCGATTTGAGCTACATAATCGAGTGTATAAGGTTTGAGTGATTTTTTGTACTCTTCAAAAGAGATCTCCCAGTGCTTGAGTGTACCCGGAGTGTTTTTCATCACATCACCCTCTTTGTACCCGTAAGGTGCAAGTGCAGGTGCTTCTTTTGCAGAGACTTTTTTACTCATCTCTTTGGAAATTGTTTCCATCTCGAGCGCTGTATATTTGCCCTCTTTCAGAGATTTTTCGCCTTTTCTTCTCATACCGTAACCGATATTCACCGGACCGGCTGTGAAAACGATATGTTTTTTCAGGAAATCCCAGTCGATCGCTTCAGGATGGTTGTATACGATCTCATGCGCGATGTAGTTCCAGATCGCAAGGTCTGTATTTGGAGAGAAGATGATATTGAAATCGCCAAGATCACAGGTTCTGTGTGTGTATGTCTGAATATTGACAACTTTGACACGATCCGGATCGGAGAGTTTTCTGTCTGTAACACGAGACCAGAGAATCGGGTGCATCTCCGCCATGTTGGAACCCCAGGTTACGATAGTATCTGTCAGTTCGATATCATCGTAACAACCTGACGGCTCATCGATACCGAAAGTCTGATAGAAACCGACAACTGCGGAGGCCATACAGTGACGTGCATTTGGATCGATCGCATTAGATCGGAATCCTGCTTTCATCATTTTCTGTGCAGCATACCCTTCCATGACAGTATATTGCCCGGAAGCAAATACCGCGATACCTTCGGGGCCACTCTCTTTGAGCGCTTTTTTGGCGTGTTTTTCCATTTCATCAAACGCTCTTTGCCAGCTGACAGGTTTGAATCGACCATGTTTGTCAAATTCACCCTTCTCATTGACACGAAGAAGTGGTGTTTTAAGTCTGTCTTCACCGTACATGATCTTCGCGTTGAAGTATCCTTTGATAC
>JALWRO010000220.1:757-4271 GCA_027080605.1 Campylobacterales bacterium | reverse complement strand
CATGGGAAAAGAGTACAGCCGTATCAAGCACTTGATCGAAAAGGGCAAAGGTGAATTCGGTGATGACAAATTTATCAACCGCTATCTGGTCGCCTACTATCTCGATCAGGGGAAAATCACCAAAGCGCGGGAGATCACCCGAAAACTGCTGCAAAAAAATCCGCAGGAGAAAGATTACGAACTGGCTGCCCTGATCGAAAAAGTCGACGGCAATCTGCCGCAGGCGATGCACTATTTCCGCAAAGCCTACGCCCTGAAACACAACCCCAAAATGGCGGTTGCGATTGCGGAAATACTCCTTAACGAACAGAAAGAGGATCAGGCAATTCGTCTGCTCGAGACACACCGGCGCATCTACGGCTGCGACAAAACACTCTGTTCGGCACTGGTGAAAATATATACCCAAAAGGAGGACGTCGCCGCGCTGGAACAGCTCTACAAAGAGATGTACCGCACCACCAAAGACCCGCTCTACGCCAGAGCACTGCTCGAACTCTACGCCTACCGGAAAAACTACGACGCCGCGATCGCCTTTTTGCGCAAGCACCATATCAGCGACGATATTCTGCTCGACATCTACACCGCCAAAAAATCGTACAAAAACGCATATAAACTGGCGCTGAAACTCTATAAAGAGGGCGGCGACCTCGAATACCTCGCAAAAGCGGCGATACTGGAGTACGAAGGCAGCAAAAAGAAGAGTCCGAAACTGCTTAAAAGCGTTTTCGACAAATTTGAAAAATCGGTCTATATTGTCGATGACCCGCTCTACTACAACTACTACGCCTACCTGCTGATCGACCACAATGTCGATGTTAAAAAGGGGATAGAGCTGGTCAAAAAAGCGCTCAAAAAAGAGCCCGACTCTCTCTTTTATATTGACACCCTGGCATGGGGTTACTACCGGCTCGGTCGGTGCGTAGAGGCGTATAAGCTCATGAAACCTTACGAAAAGGATCAGTCGCAGCCGGAGATTGTCGAACATATCCGAAAAATCAAACAGTGTATAAAGGAAAAGAAGCAGTGATACTGGACAAAATACTCAAACAGACCAAAGAGGTCGTCAAAGCGCGTGAAAAGCAGATTCCCCTGGACTGGCTGGGGCGTTCTCTGGCATACAACCCCTACAGCCCCAGAGATGTCAAAGAGTATCTGACATCCACACCGGACAACCCCTACCGTATCATCGCCGAAGTAAAAAAGGCGAGTCCCTCCAAAGGGGTGATTCGTGAAGACTTCGATCCGCTCGTCATTGCGCAGGCGTATGAAGAGGCTGGGGTCGATGCTATCAGTGTATTGACAGAACCGCACTTTTTTCAGGGCGACATCGAATACCTGACAGGCATCCGCCGCTATGTCGGAACGCCGCTGTTACGCAAAGATTTTATCTACTGCGAGTATCAGCTGGTCGAAGCGCTGGTCTACGGTGCCGATTTTGTACTGCTTATCGCCAAAATGCTCTCCAAAAAAGAGCTCAAAGATCTGCTCAACTACACCTGGCATCTGGGTATGAACGCCCTGGTGGAAATTCATGACAAAGAGGATTTGAAAAAAGCGATCCACGCCGGAGCGGATATTATCGGTATCAACCACCGTAATCTGGAGACTTTCGAGATGGATATGCAGCTGAGCGAAAAGCTGATTCCGCTCATCCCCAACGGGAAAATCATCGTCGCTGAAAGCGGCATCAACGACAAAGAGACGATCCACAGACTTCATGACGTCGGTGTCGACGCATTTCTGATCGGCGAACACTTCATGAGACAGGACGATATCGTCTCCGCGGTCAGGGCACTGAAGGAGTAACCGATGGAAGCGCTTGCACGCGGAATTGAAAAGCTGATCGCCCTCTTTGCGAAATTTGCCGCACTGCTGGTCATCTTTCTGAGCCTGCTGGTGGTTTATGACGCCCTGAACCGCTACCTTTTGCACGGCGGTTCGGTGGCGCTGCAGGAGCTGGAGTGGCATATTTTCGATATTCTCTTTCTGCTGGGACTCTCCTATACGCTCCAGACGGACAAACATGTCCGCGTCGATATCTTTTACGCCTCATTCTCTCCCCGCACCAAAGCGCTCATCGAAATTATCTCACAACTCTTCATGGTGTTGCCCTTTACACTGCTGATACTCTACGTTTCATGGGATTTTGTGATGCAAAGTTACCTCCAGCATGAGATCTCTTCCGATCCCGGCGGTCTGACACACCGTTACCTCATTAAAGGGATGATTCTGGTCGGTTTTGTTCTGCTCGGTCTGCAGAGTCTGGTGATTTTATGGCGCAATATCCGCCTGTTGAGGAGCGGTCTATGATCGGTCTTTATATGTTCCTCGCCGCCCTGCTCTTTTTGCTCATCGGCTTTCCCGTCGCTTTTGCATTCGGTACGGCGGCGCTGCTGACCGCACTACTGACACCCGATGTAGGACTGGGTATTTTCACCCTGCTGCCTTACCGCATATACGGTATTATGCAAAACTTTACCCTCATCGCCGTACCGCTCTTTATCTTCATGGGGCTGATTCTGGAAAAGAGTAAAATCGCCGAAAGCCTGCTGGTCAATGTCGGGAAACTCTTTGGAAATATCCGCGGCGGTCTGGCGATCAGTACCGTCGCGGTGGGTGCGGTGCTGGCGGCAAGTACCGGAATCGTCGGCGCAAGTGTGGTGATGATGAGTATTATCTCCCTGCCGATCATGGTCAGACACGGCTACTCCAAAAGTCTGAGTGCGGGAACGATCGCGGCAAGCGGTACGCTGGGTCAGATCATTCCACCCTCTATCGTACTGATTATTCTCGGCGATGTCATGAGTATCAGCGTCGGAGATCTTTTCAAAGCGGCTGTCGGTCCCTCCCTCATTCTCGTCGGGTTGTACATTCTCTATATTCTGGTTCTCAGCCACCTCAAACCCGACCTCGCGCCACCGATCCTGAGCGACGAACCGCGCAGCGTGGTTGTACGTAAAGCATTGCGTTCCATCTTTCCGCCCGCGCTGTTGATTTTACTGGTACTGGGATCGATTTTTATGGGCGTCGCCACACCGACCGAGTCTGCGGCATTCGGTTCTGTCGGTGCCATTTTGCTGACGATGATCAACCGTGTTTTCAGTTTTAAAGATTTGATGCACTCCGCACTCGAAACGGTTAAACTGACTGCCATGATCTTCATGATACTCATCGGTGCAACGGCTTTTTCCCTCACCTTCAACGAAGTAGGCGGCAGCGATATGGTGCTTTCGTTCTTTACTGAAGATATTGCGGACGGCTGGGTCTTCATCGGCATTGCGATGCTGGCGATTTTTCTGCTGGGGTTTTTCGTCGATTTTCTGGAGATCTGTTTTATCGTGATCCCGATTCTGGTGCCGATCGTCACCGCCTTCGGGATCGACCCGCTCTGGTTTGCGATCCTCGTAGCGATGAACCTTCAGGCATCGTTCCTGACACCGCCGTTCGGATTTGCCCTCTTTTACCTCAAAGGTGCATCCGACAATCTCGTCTCAACAACCGATATCTACAAAGG
>JALWRO010000220.1:0-747 GCA_027080605.1 Campylobacterales bacterium | reverse complement strand
CTACAAAGGCGTCGTGCCGTTTATCCTGCTGCAAGTGGCGGCACTGATCATTATCATCAATTTTCCGGAGATCGTACGCTGGTTTGTCTGATCAGACAACCGCTGCTTCGGACACCTCTGCTTTATCTTCTGCCTTTGCGCAAACCGTTTTGAGAACCCCTGCATCCTCTTTCGTCAGCAACCGACAGAGTCCTTTCATGTGGATCGTAAAGCAGGCACCATCACCGCTGTTTTCCACCTCCAGCCGACCGCCCATATTTTTCTCGATAATCACTTTGGACATATAGAGACCGATCCCTGTCCCTTCTCCCTGCTGTTTGGTGGTAAAATAGGGTTCAAAAATACGCTCAAGTACCGCTTCAGGAATGCCTCCGCCGTTGTCTTTGACAACCACCCGCTCCCCTTCCAGCAAAATGTCGATCTCACCCCCGTCTCTGCGATTACGGCGTATGGCATCGGCTGCATTGTTGACCAAATTCAGCAACACTTGCTGAAACTCCCTCCTGTAACCGGTAATGCAAAAATCCTCTCCCTTCACCGACAGGGCAATCCTGCCGTGCATGAGCTGTGCTTTTTGGATTGTCAGCGTCTCTTCGATCGTCTCCTTCACAAAAAAGCACTCTTTGACTTTGTCAATGCGGTAAAAATTTCTGAAATCGTCAATCGTTTTACTCATGAAACGGATAATATCGCTGTTCTCTTTGATAAACCGGGCAATAAACTCCCGGTCGATCAACCCCTCTTCAT
>JALWRO010000219.1 GCA_027080605.1 Campylobacterales bacterium | reverse complement strand
GCACACTCGATTATTGTTCGCGAGTTGATGAACTGTACGGATGATAATCTGGTCATTTCGTCAAATACCGGTTGTCTGGAAGTATGTACGGCTGTTTATCCGTATACTTCATGGGATACTTCGTGGATTCATATCGGTTTTGAAAATGCGGCAACATCTATTTCCGGCGCGGAAGCGATGTACAAGGCAAGAAAAAGAAAAGGCACACTCAAAGATCCGGATGCTCCGGTCAAATTTGTTGCATTCGGCGGTGACGGATCGACATACGATATCGGGTTTCAATGGCTGAGCGGCGCTGTAGAAAGAGGGCATGACTTTACTTATATTTGTCTGGATAATGAGGTTTATGCCAACACCGGCGGTCAGAGAAGTTCTTCTACACCTATCGGTGCATCTACTACCACTTCTCCTGCCGGGCGTGTCAGCTACGGTGAAAAACAGATGAAAAAAGATCTGGTCGGTATTATGGCGGCACACGGTGCTCCGTATGTTGCACAGCTGGCACCGAACAAATGGAAAGATATGATTAAAAAGATGCAAACAGCGCTGTCGACCGAAGGTCCTGTCTTCCTTAATGCTATTTCTGCATGTACGACAGAGTGGAAATTTGATCCAAAAGATACTATTTCCATTACTGATCTTGCGACAGATTCACTGGTGTTCCCGCTTTATGAGATCATCAACGGTACAGAGTTGAATATTACCTACAGACCGAAAAATGTGATTCCTGTAAAAGATTATCTCGGAGCGCAGGGACGTTTCAGACACCTCTTTAAACCTGAAAATGCACATATCCTTGAGCAGTGGCAGAAAAATGTCGATGAGCGATGGGAATATCTGCAAAGAAGAGAAGAAGCAAAAGTTTGATTTTGATACGATAAAGGGGCTAATGTCCCCTTTATTTATAAGTGAAGTGATATAATCTCTTCATGACAAAGAAAATTGCATATCAGGGCGTGCGCGGCGCCTACTCCGAACAGGCATGTAAAAGTGCTTTCCCCGATCTTATTCCCATTCCCTGCGACAGTTTTCAGGAAGCGATGTGGCTGGCTGAAAACGGTGAAGCGTATCTTGCAATGATTCCGCTCGAAAACTCTACTGCCGGGCGTGTAGAAGAGATTTACCGGTTGATTCCCAAAATGAAGCTGCATGTTATCGGTGAGCATTTTGAACCGGTGACGCACTGTTTGCTGGGAACACACAATAGCTCTCTTCATGAAATCAAAACAGTTGCATCCCATCCTCAGGCATTGGCGCAATGCCATACCAATATAACGATGCTGGGACTGGAAGCGATTGCCAAACTCGATACAGCCGGTGCCGCCAAAGAGATAGCCAGGCTGCAGGATCCGACAAAGACGGCGATTGCGTCGAAGCTGGCGGCAGAGATATATGATTTGCAGATTTTAAAGGAACATTTTGAAGATGTTCCCGGAAATACAACGCGTTTTTTTATATTGTCTTCACAAAAGCGTATTCCAGAATATGATCCAAAACTCCCTTATATCACATCGCTGATTTTTCAAGTCAGAAATATTCCGGCAGCCTTGTATAAGGCGCTTGGTGGATTTGCGACCAACGGTATCAATCTGCTCAAAATTGAGAGTTACATGAGCAACACGTTGACAGAGGGAAGTCAGTTTCATGTGGATATCGACGGGCATGTCGATGCAAAACCGATGCGTCTGGCTCTGGAAGAGCTCGCTTTCTTTGCAGACGATGTGCGGATACTGGGATGTTTCGAGAGCCACCGTTTCCGATGTGAGCTTGAAGAAAAAGTGCAAAATGCGCTATAATCACACACAAAAATAAAAGGATAGAAAATGCCAATGTTAGACAGTTTTATGGTTGACCATACCAAAATGACAGCGCCCGCAGTACGGGTTGCCAAAAAGATGCAAACACCGTGCGGAGATACGATTACCGTATTTGATCTGCGTTTTTACAAACCCAATGAAGGGTTGATGAGTGAAAAAGGCACCCATACACTGGAACATCTCTTTGCCGGTTTTATCCGGGATCATCTCAACAGTGAGGACACAGAGATTATCGATGTCTCCCCTATGGGGTGCCGTACCGGTTTTTACATGAGTGTTATCGGTGAACCGGATGAAAAACGTGTCGCCAAAGCGTGGGAAGAGGCGATGAAAGATGTCCTGAATGTCAAAAGCCAGGATGACATTCCCGAGCTTAATATCTACCAGTGCGGTACATGTAAAATGCACTCGCTGGAAGAAGCCAAAGAGATCGCACAGTATGTACTCGATCACGGTATCGGGGTGATGGACAACGAAGCGCTGAAACTCGATCCGGAGAAGATCAAAAACGCTACATGCTAAACAACGCAACCATGCGGGAACGGGATCTTGCCCATATTTGGCACCCCTGTTCCCAGATGAAAGATTACGAAACGCTGCCGTTCATTCCGATAAAATCGGGAAAAGGGGCGTATCTGTATGATTTTGACGGCAATCGCTACCTCGATGCGATCAGTTCCTGGTGGGTCAATCTCTTTGGACACGCCAACCCCTATATCAACGAAAAACTCAAAGAACAGGTCGATACGCTCGAACATGTGATTTTTGCAGGTTTCAGCCACGAACCGGCGATCCGTCTGGCGGAGCGCCTGGTGGCATTGACCCCTGAAAAACTGACCAGACTCTTTTTTGCCGATAACGGTTCAAGCGCCATCGAGATTGCGCTTAAGATGAGTTTTCAATACTACAAAAACCGGGGCATCGTCAAAGATATTTTTATCTCGCTTGAAAACTCTTACCACGGTGAAACGATGGGGGCGCTGGCGGTTGGTGATGTGGCGCTTTACAAAGAGATTTACAATGAGATTTTGATCAAGACTGTACAGGCAAAATCTCCTGCGCTGGTGTCAGAAGCGGAAGCGCTGGCGTCGATGGAGTCTCTTTTCAAAAAGTATGTCGGACGTGTTTCGGCAGTGGTGATCGAGCCGCTGGTGCAGTGCGCCGGATCGATGGCGATGTACGATGCTTCCTATATTCATGAACTGAAAAAACTGTGTGAGCGGTACGATATTTTTCTGATCGCCGATGAAATTGCCGTCGGTTTCGGAAGAACGGGGACGATGTTTGCCTGTGAACAGGCGAATGTCACGCCCGATTTTCTCTGCCTCTCCAAAGGGATTACCGGCGGTTATCTGCCGCTGTCTGTCGTGATGACAAGCGATGAAGTCTACAGCGCTTTTTACTGCGATTACAGCGAAGGAAAGTCGTTTCTCGATTCACACAGCTATACCGGCAATGCGCTTGCCTGTATGGCTGCCAATGCAACACTCGATATTTTTGAACAGGAAGATGTGCTGGAGCGTAACCGGGTAAAAATCGATCTGCTGGCGGCTTTACTGAAGCGTTTTGAAGATTTGCCGAATGTCAAAGAGGTGCGGCAGAGAGGTTTTATTGCAGCGGTGGAGCTGGAAGGGTACGATCCTGCCGAGCGTATCGGTCTGCGTATTTACAAATATGCACTCTCTCATGAAGTACTGCTGCGCCCGCTTGGCAATGTGGTTTACTTTATGCCGCCCTATATCGTGACAGAATCGGAGCTGGAAAAGATGACGGATGTCGCGTATAATGCGATCAGAAGTCTCACACAGGTTGTGTGAGACTATCTGATTTCGAGATATTTTTTCAATCCGATATCTGTCCAGTCTCTGTTTAACTCCAGAAATGCCCAGGCATTTTCCCATACCCGTTTGAAATCGGGACTTTTCTGACTCTTTTCACGTGCGACTTCGAGCATCGCTTTTTTTGCCGCTTTGAGGACATCGTCTGGAAGCTGGTCTATCTTCACACCGGCATTGCGTACGACTTTGAGTTGCTTGGCATTTTCATACTGAAACTGGCTGAGCATGGTTGCGTTGAGTTCCTGTGACGCGACTTCTATCATGAGCTTCTGTTCGTCGGAGAGTTTGTCATATTTTTTCTTGTTGAAGACGAGACTGAGCATGCTTCCCGGTTCATGCCATCCGGTGTAGTAGTATTTGGCCACTTTGTGAAAGCCCATTTTGGTATCGAGTGACGGTCCGAGCCATTCGGTGGCATCAAGTACGTTACGCTCCAGTGCGACGTAAATCTCTCCTGCCGGAAGGAGGGTAGGTTTGACACCCAGTTTGGCGAACACTTCACCGCCCAGACCGGGGATGCGCATCTTCAACCCTTTGAGATCGGCAAGTGACTGGATCTCTTTTTTGAACCAGCCGCCCATCTGCACACCGGTATTTCCGCCTTTGAACGGTACCAGGTTGTATTT
>JALWRO010000218.1:10098-16094 GCA_027080605.1 Campylobacterales bacterium | reverse complement strand
CTTATAGCTAAGTAAGATTAACTGTATATGAATTAATTTTTGATGATAATATACAAAATATAAAAGTATAATTGTCTGTAATTTTATGATAAAACACTCTGTTGTTCCTTCAGTTAAAGCAAGAAGTAAGATAGAGGTTGTTAAGGTCGTTAGAGTAGTAAACTTTATAAATAGACAGGCTATTGTGATGTTAAGCAGTGAAAAACGCTCTTTAATTAGATTTTTGATTATTTATCTTAGCTCTACTTTTGTACTGTTTGCATTGGGTACATATATCTTTTACAACTTTCAAAAACACCAAATCATGGATAGTCAAAATGATAAACTGCAACTAAAATCAGAGCATATTTTACAAAAGCTGAGAGAATTGCATCAAACTTTTGATCAACCACTTTTTTATCCAAACGAACCCTCTTTTGATTCGGCAATCTATAATCTGGATAAAGCGTATATCTTTGGAACGTTCAACCCAAAAAAGATTGCCTGGGATAAGGAGTTTTATCAAGATGGAGAGAAACTTTTCTATCTTTATCGTATGAAGCCTTACTATCTTGGCGCGGTATATCTTTTGGTAGGGCAAGATTTAGACAAAAAGCCATTTGAAGCACTGGTCAGGATGCTGGTGCTCTTTTTAATCGGGGCGGGAGTACTATTAACGCTTCTGGGATTTTTTTTAGGGCGTCTTTTTACCGCACCAATGAGAGAATCGATCGAGATGATGGACAGGTTCATAGAAGATACCACTCATGAACTCAACACCCCTGTCAGCACAATTTTAAGCAACATCGAACTTATCGATACTCTCTATGAGTGTGAAGGCAAAACAGAGATGAAACGTATCGAGATGGCGTCCAAAACACTCAGCAGACTCTATGAAGACCTCACTTTTTTGAAGCTCAACCACAACTATCACCGAAAAATTGAAAAACTCAACCTCTCCAATCTCCTTATCGAGAGACTGGCATTCTATGACACGCTGATAGAAGCAAAAGCGATCAAAGTGGTCAAAGATATAGCACCGGATGTTTTTATAGAGATGGATCACAATGACGCGATCCGTCTGCTGGATAATATCTTCTCAAACGCGATCAAATACAACTATAAGTCAGGTCGGATAGAGGTGACGCTCACAGCCGGTAAACTGGAGATCATCAACGATGGAGAGGGGATCAGAAAAGAGGATATCAGGCTCATACAAAGTCGCTTCAAACGAGCCAACAGCAGTGAAGGAGGGTTTGGGATCGGTCTTGATATCATCGGACAGATTGCAAAACGGTACAACTTCAAGCTTGAAATCATCTCCGACACGAATCAGCCCACAAAGGTAATACTCTCATGGTAAACAAATTTCTTATACTCGTACTCTTTGCGACGCTTGTGCAAAGTAAAGAAGTGCCTCCTCTGGTGCAGCAAAACTGTTTAAACTGTCACATGCAACAGAAGATTCCCAGTGAATTTATCTATCGGCGCTATTTGATGAAGTTAAGTACAAAAGAGAGGATTAAAGAGCATCTTTTTTCATATCTGAAAAATCCAGAGATAGCAAACTCCATTATGCCTAAGCAATTCTTTTTAAAATTTCCCAAAAAAAAGGCTTTGGATTTGAATGATACGCTTTTAGAAGAGAGTATAGAGGCGTACCTGGACTATTTTGATGTGAAAAAGAAATTAAGACTTAAAAATCATAGGACTGCGACCACTCCAAAATGAAGTCAGCCATTGAGACTTAACTTCTGTTTGGAGTAATGGGATACACGTACTTCACCAACTGAGACTAAATAAATTTCAGAAGATGTTGGCTAGTACAGGCGTATGAGCTGGTTGTTGAACGCATTCAGATGGTTATAACTTCCTTTCAGAAGATTTTCGTAAACGATTTTGAAATCTTCAGGTACACCTGCATTTAATATATTTTCGAGATCGGCAATATCTGTTTCTTCAATCTCGACACCAACTTCAAGAGCATCGCTTAAAGAGAGGTCTCCTTTCTCTGTCAATGTGTCATAAAGTGCCTGAAGTTCACTATTTTCAAAAACACCCGTATTACCGATTGTTGACGGAACTTCTAAATTATATTTATCAAATAAAGCCAGCAGAGCACTCATATGTTGTTTTTCCGCCTGAGTGATATTTGCAAAAATACGAAGTCCATATGTATCGTATAAATGGGCGTAAACATCTCTGGCAACTTTTTCCTCTTCAACCATAAATGTCAACTTCTCTTTTTGATCATCAGTTAACTCGCTAACTGCAATATTTGCAACTGCGATACCTTGTGTACTTGTGTTATTTACAGTTTGATTACTGGTATAACCCAACGAATTGTTTTTGGCGGCACCGTGATGCATGCCTCTCGCATTCGCGCTTACCATTACAAGCGCAAGAAGTGTTGAAATAAAAACTGTTTTTTTTAGCATCTCTGTCTCCTTTTATATAGATTATGTAAAATATTTAAAGGTAGCAAACCTGTTTCATTGACTACATTCCATTTTTTAGCGATGACTTCTGCCCGCACCTGTTCCTCTGTTTTGTCTATGCACCGTCAATCTGCGATTTATTTGCGTTTGTCTTGACCTTTGAAGCTGTGCATTTGTTTGACGATTTGTTCTTAAAGCCGCATGTTCATTTGGCGTCATTTGTGACAAACGACTTCGTAATTCGGTTCTGAATGCATCTCTGTCCTGAACAGAGACTGAACCTTTCAGAGCTATGAGTTCCTCTGTTGTCATTTGTGAAAAATCGACAGCCAGTAAGCCCATGGTCAACAGACCTGTTAGCAGAACTGCTTTTCTCATCGTTCATCCTTTCATATGAAATTCTTAAAGCATTTGCTGTTAGCTTTAAGTTATCGAAATCATAACCTAAGATAATTACCTGAGTATTACCTAAAATTAAAAATATTATAATTTTTCTGTAATTATTTTAAAATTTAAATCTGTTTAAAAAATTGATTTTTGGTAAATTTGGATTATTTTGATGTGAAAAATTAAAACTTAAAGGTTGATACAGAGTTCATACCGACTTGCTATAATCAATATATTTTAGAATAAGGATCAATATTATGAAAGTGATTTTGACCAAAGGTGTATTGTTGATAGCTTTTTCCCTCTTGATCACAGCTTGTAACGGTAATGGCGAAAAAGGTGCCCATAAAAATGCTTATAGTACGGAGCTTCCAACATCTGTAGAGTCGGCACTGAATAGTGAAAAATATATGTTAAATAAAAATCTGGCAAATACTATTTCCTATATGGGAAATGAAGAACGGTTAGCTTATGATGTTTATAACAGACTTTACTCCAGATGGGGCATAAAACAGTTTATCAATATCGCGACTAAGTCTGAGTATAAACATATTACCGCTGTTCAACGATTGGTTCAAAAATATAAAATAAGTGATGATGTCAATTTTACAAATATAGATATGACACCGTCAGGATATATGAATACGCCGATTGAAGAGATGAAACCGGGAACGTATGATATTTCAAAAATTCAAAATCTATATAATGATTTGGTCTCAAAAGGTTTGAATTCCGAGATAGATGCACTGGAAGTGGGGTGTATGGTTGAAGTTACAGATATCAATGACTTAAACAGATATTTGGAAATAGCCAAAGCCTCTAATGCTGTGGATGTTGAGGAGGTATTTACTTTTTTGAGACAAGGCAGTTATAATCACTACCGGGCTTTTGACAGAGGTTTAAAAAACAGAGGTGTTTCAGATGGGTGTTGCAGTCTTGGTTCTCTAAACGGCGTAAATTATTGTCATCCTGAATATCCTCAAAGATAGAGAGATACAATGCGAAATTTTCTTGTTTTAATCTCTTTTGTTTTATCACTTCATGCTATAGATTATACTACAGAGACAAAAGAGATAAGAAAAGTTAAATACGAAATGTTGCAATCTCTGGATATTAACGGATCGTCGAAAAAGACACTCTACAAAATTATCACCTCCTCTTTCAATGTAAAAGCTTATAAGGAAAACTATATTTTGCCTTTTAGCTATCGTTATGACAGTGATTTTATTCCTAACGGCACGCATGCACCCAGAAAAACAGAAACTGAATATCAGGTGAGTATTCGTTATGATTTTGCATCTAACCTTTTTGGTTTGGGGGAAATTTATAGTTTTGGATATACACAGCGTTCATGGTGGCAAGTGTATGCAAAGTCTGCCTTTTTTCGTGAATCCAATTATCAACCGGAACTTTTTGTCAAAATTCCAAGCCATAAGTTTTTAAAACATACGCCTTTAAAAGGGTTTAAAATAGCGTTGATCCATCAGTCTAACGGACGAGGAGGAGAGTATGAACGCAGTTGGAATAAGCTTAGTTTTTCCACTTTTTTTCAATACTGGAATCTTATTACACAGATGGAGTTCTGGTTCCGCCTGGCTGACAACATAGACTACAATCCCGATTTAACCAGGTATATAGGAGATGGGCAGATAAAGTTTATGATTCCTTATGAAAAACATTTGTTCAAACTGGCTTTGCGTTACGGTTTTTCAGGCAGAAAGGGTTCCGTAGAATTTACTTACTCCTACCCTTTGCCTGCACGGGAAGAGAATGACCTTTTTCTCTTCTTTAAAACCTTTAACGGTTATGGTGAAAGTTTGATCGATTACAATCACAGAGTGAACAAAGTTTCTGTTGGACTGGCTATCAGTCGTTAATGCAAACAATAATTTTAATTAACGATTCTCTATAAAACTACTTAAAAGGATAAATAATGAAAAAAATATTGACAGGTTTGTGTATAGCAGCTTCTTTACTTGCGCTGACGCCCGGAGAAATACCCAAAGAGGTTACATTATCTGGTAAAAATGGTGGAAGGGTGGATGGAACGCCCTGGCATTCCAGGATGCTTATAGATAAAGTCTATGTCCTCTTTTATGTCGATCCGGATAAAAAAGAGGACAACGAGGCGTTTATCGATGCCCTGCATCAAAAAAATTATGACAAAGAGAAGTATGGTTCAGTTGCCATTATTAACCTCAAAGCAACATGGTTGCCCGATTTTGTTATTGCAAAAAAACTAAAAGCGAAACAAAAAGAGTTTCCTCATACAATTTATGTCAAAGACAAGACAAAGTACCTGGTCAGGGAATGGGGATTGAAAGATGATGCTTCCAATATTCTTATTTTCGATAAACAGGGAAAGCTCATTTATCAGCATGACGGCACAATAGATAAGGAAGAGATGCAAAAAGCTTTTGCAGTTATCGAAAAAAATTTAAATAATTAAATAAAAGTTTCAACAGGTGCATATAGCTTCAAGGTTGGGTGAGTATAATAACTGAATAACTATTCAGGAAAAACAATGCACGAATACAGCATCGTCCAGGCGCTTTTGAATCAATGTGAAGAGATCGCGGAACAAAACGAAGCAGAGAAGATTACGAAAGTGGTGACAAAAATCGGAGTGATGAGTGGTGTGGAACCGCATCTGCTGCAGATCGCTTTTGATACTTTCAAAGAGGGGACGAAGTGCGACGAGGCGGAGTTTGTCATGAACATACAGAAATTGAAGCTGCACTGCAATACCTGCGGTGAGGAGTTTGAGATCGATGAGTTTCGGTACCAGTGCAGGACGTGTGAGAGTCTGGATGTGAAGGTGGTTGATGGAGAGGAGATGTATTTGATGAGTCTGGAGATGGAGTGATGCAAGAGTATTGGGAAATTTACATGAAAAATCTGGAAGGGCATCCTGCGTCTATCCAGTTTAATGCCGGTATTTCGATGGATATTGAAAAGAACAAATATATCTTCCCGACGGTGGGGTTTGTGAAAGTAGTGCTTAAAGAGCCGAATGAAAAGGGGCTTTTGCAGGAGTCGGAGGAGCCGGAGATTTTGTATCTGGAAGATAAACTCGAAGCAGCGATGCTGAAGTTTCGTATCGGCAAATATGTGGGGCGGGTGATTACACAGGGGACGGTGACGTTTATTTTCTATCTGCAGTTTACCTACAACTGGCAGGATTTTCTGACG
>JALWRO010000218.1:0-10088 GCA_027080605.1 Campylobacterales bacterium | reverse complement strand
ACCCAGAATGGCACTATTACCAAAATCTTCTTTTTCCGACCGCCGTCGAATGGCAGATTATCCAAAACCACAAAGTGTGTGATGCGCTGAAAGCACAGGGCGATGCGCTGCATCAAAAACGTGCGATTGAGCACCGCATCTTTTTTGCGGACATCGATCAGAAAGCACCGTTTCTGGAAGCGGTGGAGAAGGAAGGCTTCAAATATATGGAAGATGTGGTGCATGAAGAGGGGTTTGAGGGTGTGAAGATCTACCGCCAGGACAAACCCTTTTACTACGATATCGACGAAGTGACACTCTACCTGATTGAAACGGCGGGAAAATTTGCAGCGCAGTACGATGGCTGGGAGACGAGTTTGGTCAAGCTCTGAAAGAGGCGGGGTCTTTGAACTTCATGATGATCTTTTCGAGTGAAACAGTCTCTGCTTTTTGCGATGCTGTAATGCCTCTGTTTCGCAGATCGGAAAGGATTACGCCGATATAGCGGTCGAACACTTCATGCAGCTCAGAACTCAACCCAAACGCAAAGGTGATCTCCGCCGGAACGATAGCGACGATGTTGGATTTTGGTTTCGGTTTACCCTGAAGTTCGAGCATATCCAGACACTGCAACACCCCGATCTCATGCGCACTGCCACTGTTTAACCCGTATCCACCCAGCTCTTCGGCAGGGATGTTGTAGATACTGCCCGGCGCATCCTCCAGCGCAATCGTATCCAAAATGACCACTTCCTCATTTTCGATGAAAATATCAAACAGTTTGATCCCCTCTACACCGCCGTTGATGATCTCAATGTCGGGCGTGAAAGTGTAGTTGTGCAGCAGGTACTCGGCGGCATAGACACCGATACCGTCATCTTTTTGCAGGACATTGCCGATGCCGAGTAAGGTAAGTTTACTCATCTCTCAAGCTCTTTTGACTGAATTCTTTCTTTTCATTATAGCGACTGTGGGTTAAACTATTGCAGTTAGTATTTGTCATCAATATATTCTCTTCAATAATTCAGGGAAAAAGCCAAAAAACTTTATGGAGATTATTTATGCTAAAATAATTCTACCAAAATAAATGGAATTGAAGAGATATTGTATGCAAAGGAGACGGACTGATGCAAGTAACGATCGATATAAAAGAGAGTGCTTTGGAAAAAGTTATGTATCTTCTCAGAAATCTAAAAGATGATGTGAAGATTATAAGCCAAATTCCAGGCGGTGAATTGAATATAGAAGTCATTGAGGAGGGCGATCCCGATTTTGTCTATGTAAATGAGGCGAGAAAAAGGCGTGAAAAAGGTGAGAAGACCTATGATATCGATGAGGTATTGAAAGAGTTTGAATGAAAATTGAGATTCAGGAAAGTGCCAAAAAGGAGTTAAAAAAGATCGATAAGTATAAGGCAAAATTAATTTTAAAGAAGATCAAAGAACTTGAGGCATATCCGGACTTGACCAATATCAAAAAGTTGAAAAATCATTATCCTCCTTTTAGATACAGAACAGGAGATTACAGAGTTTTGTTTGGTGTGGTTGAGGATGTTTTGATTGTCGTTCATATAAAACATAGAAAAGAGGCATATTGAGCAAACTGTATATTCCTTTTTGAAGGTGATATCCCTGTTTTTGCGGATTAGTTTTTGTTTGTAAAGATTAGAAACAGGGACAGGAGAGGTTAACCTTTCACCGCTTTTTGAAACTCTTCCAGCGATGTTTCCAGCAGTATGGTACACTTTTGTTTGAAAATCTCCGCTTTGATCTGTTCAAATTCTGCTTTGGCACCTGCTCTGGCTGCGATGGCGCGGCTGAGTTCGTCGGCGCTGGCGAGGTGGTTTGCGAAGCGTCCCCGGGTGAGTTTGTAGTAACTCTCCTGTGCTTCGAGCTGGGCTTGTTTCGCTTTGTATTGCAGTTGCAGTGCAAAGAGGGTGTCTATTTCGCTTTGCAGGGTTGTTTTGACGCGGTTTTGGTAGTCTCTGAGGTAGAGGATTCGTCCGAGTTTTTTGGCTTTTGCCGCGTCGAGTTTGTGTTTCGTCTCAAACCCGTCGAAAAACTTCCACTCTACCGCTGCGCCGACATAGCTTTTGTTGGGGTTGGTGAATCCGTCGCCGTTGAGTTTCAGGCTGTCTCCCTGAAGTTTCAGCGCTCCAATCAGCGCCAGGGTAGGGTAACGGTTGCTTTTGGCGAGTTTGATGTCTGTCTCATCCATCTGAAGCAGTTTTTGAAGGGTGAGAATATCCGCTCTTTCATGAAGCGCCTGATCTGTCAGTTGTGCGCTTTTGGGCAGTGTGAGTGACGGGAGTTTGTCGATCTTGTCGATTGGTTTTCCGGTCAGGTAGGAGAGTATCTGGAGGGCACTCTTTTTCTGGCTGATAAATTTTTGCAGTGCCGCCTGGATGGCGAACTTTTGGGCTTTGATATTTGCCAGTTCGGATGGGGCGAGGAGTCCCGCTTTGTAAAATCCCCGGGCTTTTTTGAGTGAAGCTTCTGTGGCGTTGACTGCCTCTTTGTTGGCGGAAATGGCGTGGTTCAGGCTGTAGAGAGCACTGTAAAGCGAAGCGATCTGCAGATAGAGTTTGCGTTTGAGATCTTTTTGTTCCAGTTGTGCTTTCTCTTTGTCCAGTTGCGCTTTTTCGATCATCCCGGAGATGGCGAAGCCAGTGAAAAGCGGGTAGGAGATGCCTACTTCGCCGGTATAGTTCGCTTTTTTGCCAACTTCTATTTTCGGGGGCATTCCCGGAAAGGGGAGGTTGAAGTTCATCGTCGGCGTATCTTTGAGATAGACGGCTGTCAGTTTTGCGTCGAGTGTCGGGTAGTTTTTGCTTTTGGCGGAACGGTAGAGGGCGTCTTTGGCGATAATTTCCTGAGATTTCGCCTGCAACAGGAGGTTGTGATCCGCCAGTTTCAGCAACGATATAAAATCCTGCGCGTAAATGAGACCGGGTAGTAAAAGCAGTGCAATTTTTCGCATTAGTTCTCCTTTTTTGATACGACTTGTATCGGTTTTTTGGGTTTCATGAGAAAGAGTGCCACGACGAACAGGGAACCGAGTATGCCCCAGTACCCTGCGTGCATGAATGTATTGTAAAAGCCGTAGTTGAAGCTCATGAAAGTTTCATAATTGGCAAAAATCGCTTTGGTCTGTCCCCATGTCATGCCTGTGTAGTGCATGATGGCGTGTAAAAAATCATTGAGATATTCGTAGTTTTGAATCTCTGTCATATGGTCGAAATTCATCGCTTTGAAATACTCCATATTGTTGGTGGCAAGCGCCGTGCCGAAACTGCCTCCGACAAAGCGAAAGTAGTCCATCAGGACGATTGCCAGTTCTCCCTTGTTCGCCGGAGCGCTTTGCAAGAGCAATACCGTCACCGGGGCGAAAAACATCCCCATCCCGATACCGAAAGGAATGGTCAGCAGCATCGCCTGTGTCAGCGGTGTGTAGTAGTTGAGTGTCGGAAGCAGAGTGATTGAACCCAGAATATAGACAACCGCCGCAATGCCGACTGTCTTTTTCGCGCCTATTTTATCGCTCAGTATGCCCGCAACCGGTGAAAAAATACCGATAAAAAGCGCAAAGGCAAAGACGGCGATACCCGCGTCCATTGTCGGCAGCATCTTGACATGTTCGTAGTAAACCGGAAGCAGGTAAAAGTACTGGTACATCGAAAACCCAAGCACGAAAAAGTAGATGAGAATGCCGTTGGTAAAGTCTGAATTTTTGAAAAGGCTAAAGTCAATGAGCGTATAGCGGCTATTGAGTTCACTGACGCCGTAAAGTAGAAAGCTGATGATGGAAACAAAAAAGAGCGTGCCGATCAGCTCGTCATGAAACCATCCCCGCTGCTGCCCTTTGGAGAGCATAATCAGCAAAGATATGGTGGCGATGGAGAGCAGGAAAAAGCTGGTGAAATTGAATTTGAGTTTTTCAAACATCTGCTCTTTGGGTAGATACAGCGCCGCCGCGATTGTCAGTAAAATACCGATGGGTACATTGATAAAAAAGACCATTCTCCAGTTGTAGTACTCTGTCAGGTATCCGCCCACCGTCGGTCCAAGCGCCGGTGCGAAACTCACACCCAGCGCGAAAATACCCATCGCCAGCCCCTGTTTGTCCGGCGGGAAAAAAGAGAAAACCATAATATGACTCGTCACCATAATCAGCGCCTCGCCAAACCCCTGCACGATCCGCGCGACAATAATAGCCGAAAGATCGTTGGAAACACCGCAGAAAAACGACGCCGCTGAAAAAAGCGCAACACCGAGAATAAAAATAGCCTTTGAACCGAAACGCTTGATCAAATACTCCGTCACAAGCAACGCAATTGCCGCCGAGACCATATAGGAGGTGATAATCCATTGCACCCCGTAAAGATCCGAAGAGAGCGGACCTGTCAGCTTCGGAACGATAACATCCACCACCGTTGTATCCAAAATCGCCATAAACGCGCCTAGCATCACGATGAAGGTGAACAGGGCGCGTTCTTTGGGGGTGATGTCCCAGGGGTTTTTGGCATTGGGCATTGGAGGGCATTGGGCATTAGGCATTGGTGGTTCCTGTTGCTTTGATGAAACTGTTTAATAACTTTCCTGTGTTGTTCAGTTTTGACATAAAACTGTCAAACGCTTCTTTGGAAATCAGTTTTCGTTTATGCAATAGAAATATCCAGTGTTTGCTTTCCCAAAGCGATCCTCTTGCATTGTAATAAAATTTGATCTTGTCTTTATAGTGAAACCGACCAAATCCTTCGGCAATATTGGCGCCTATGGAGTCAACAGCACGGATGAACTGTGAACCTATATCAAATTTAAGAGCTTGAGGAAGTTCTGTATAGATATCCCACGCAGAATGGCTAAGTTCCAGAGACTCTTTGTAAACTTTCAAATCTCGTAAATTCTTAATCATGCCAAATGCCTAATGCCCACTGCCCAATGTCACTCTTTTTATCGCCACCGTAGCCCCCATGCCAATATAAACATGCCTCAACACATCCTCCGGTTCTTTAAATGCGATGCGTACGATGAACCTCTGGTCGAGTTTGGTAAATTCACCGCTGGCGATGTCCCGGGGTACGAGGGAGAAGGTGGAGGCGGATGTGGGGGAGATGCTTTCTACAATGCCTTTGAGTTTCTTCTCATGAAGTGCTTCTGTGGTGATGGTGACGGGGTTGCCGGGTTTGACGCCGTGCAGTTTTTTTTCTGAAAGAAGCACTTCGACATGTTTATGGTGCGGATCTACGACCGAATAGACCGGTGTGCCTTTGGAAACGACTCTGCCCTGGTTGACAAACCGTTTTGCGATAACCCCGTTGACCGGGCTTTTGAGGGTGCAGTAGCGGATTTTGTTTTCGATGCCTTCCAAACTTTTTTGGTTGGCTTTGATCTGCTCTTCGAGCGCTTTGACGGAGAGGTCGAGTTCTTTGATTTGTGTGGCTTCGAGTTCGCTCAGTTTGTAGGAGTAGCGGACATTGTGTATCGATTTAGTGTAGGAGTCAAGCTCTTTTTTTGCGGCGTTGAGGTTGTCTCGCAGGGTGTTGTACTCGGTGTCTATTTTCTCAAAGTCCGCTTCGGAGACAAGTTTTTGTGCGACGAGTTTGCGGTAACGATTCCGGTCTTTTGCGACTTTGTGCAGTTTCGCTTCGAGTGCTTTGATCTGAAAGGTGAGGGCTTTCTGTTTTTCGCCGCTGACGCCGATGTTGTTTTTGGAGATATCTGTTTTGATGCCAAGCTCCGCGAAAATCCGCTTGCGTTTTTGCAGCAACGCTTCATGATTTGCCTGAAGCGCTTTGACAGTGTGCTCCAGCCGCTCTTTGGTGATGATAAAGTCCTGGGGATCGATGGTGGCTATCGTAGCGTCTTCAGCGACTTTCTGACCTTCCGTAAAAAACATATGGTCGATTTTTCCGCCCACTTTGAAACCGAGTGTATAGATGGCGTCGCTTTTGACAAACGCGGCGTCGCTGACGGCATTGTTGCTGCGGTAGCTGAGGTACGAGTAGAGCATCCAGGCAAATCCCAGTGCCAGAATCAGCAGTAGTACGGTTCCGATTTTTTTCATCTGTAACTCCATCATGAAATGATAGTGAATTATATTCACTTTTTTATAAAGTAATTCTGAATTAAGGAATTGTGTTCTAAAATTAGTATATAGTTATGAGAGGTGCCCTGATGAAAAAGTTGATGCAGAAAAAGGTAAAAGAGCTCAAACGGGAACTGGTGCTGGAGCAGGCGGGGAAATATTTTGAAGCAGAGGGCTTTGAAGCGGTGACGATGGCGGAACTGGCGAAACAGTGCGGTATCTCCGTCGGTGCGCTTTACAAGTTGTTTGAATCTAAAGATGCACTCTTTTACGCCTATGTGGAACATCAGATCAAAATACTTCATGAAGGGATTTTAGAAAAGAGTGCTGCGGTGACTTCGGTGCGGGAGAAGCTGCAGATTATCGTCGAGCTGAAGTTTCAGACCTTCTGTTCCAAATCGAAACTCATTTTCGATCCTATTGCCGGGGATCCGCTCTTTTTTACCAAACTGAGCCACAGCAGAGAAAACCCCGCAAAGATCATCTACGACTATACGGCGGAACTTTTCGAGGCACTGTCGAAAGAGCAGCCGCTCAAGAGTAGTGACGCGCAGCAGCTGGCGTATCTGTTTCACAGTTTTTTACTCGGTTTTGTCGAACACTGGCTGCACTTCGGGGGAGATCTGAGAGCGCAGAGCAAAACGGCTCTGGAGATGTTTTTACAGGGCGTGGAGGGGTAAAATGGCGGTTATCAAAAAGTATTGGATCGGGTTTTTTCTTGCACTGCTCGTATTTACGGCAGGTGTGATGATTTACAACAAACTGCACGCGAAAAAATTACCTGCAAATCTGGTCATGGGAAGCGGGCGTATCGACGGCGATCTGATCAATCTGAGCAGCAAATATCCGGGGCGTATCGGTAAAATCTACTACAACGACGGTGATGCAATTGCCAAAAACGATATTGTCGCAGTGCTCGAAAGCCGTGAATATGAAGCCAAAGCGGATGCTGTCAGTGCGCAGGTGGAAGCGGCGGAAAAAGAGCTTGCCGCCAGAGAGACGGAACGTGATATCGCTTTGAAAACAATTCCCCTTGCGGTCGATAAAGCGGATGCCGGTGTCAAAGGCGCCAACGCACAGAAAGAGGCGCTGATCAAAAGTATTGATGCATTGCAAAGTGTTGTGCGGCAGGATCGAAAAGATCTCAAACGGCTCAATGCACTATGGTCTCAGAAGCTGATCGACAAACATCAGGTGGAACTGGCAAAGTTGCGATACCGTACCGACAGCGACAAATTGCACGGCTTGCAGGAGCAGTTAAAACAGCTGGAAGCGGCAGTGTCGATTGCGAGAACGGGAAAAAGTGAAGCGGAGGCGATTCAGGCAAAAAGAGAGGTGCTTCATGAAGGTATTGCCGCACTGAAAGCGAAGATCAAAGCACTGAAAGCCTCTGAAAATGAGGTTGCGGTTATACTCGATGAATTGAAACTGCGTTCACCTGTAAACGGCTATGTCGTGGAAAAGATTGCCAATGCGGGAGAAGTAGTGGCGGCGGGAATGCCGGTTGTCACGCTGATCGACCCCGATTCGCTCTATCTCAAACTCTTTGTCGATACGATCGAAAACGGCAAGATCAAAATCGGTGATAAAGCGGAGATTTTCCTCGATGCCTATCCGGACAAACCGATTCCGGCAAAGGTGGTTTTGATTGCGCAAAAAGCGGAGTTTACACCTAAAGAGGTAAGTGTCAGAGACGACCGTATCCAACGGGTCTATGCGGTGCATCTGAAACCGTTGCAGCCGCAACCCCTGTTGAAGTTGGGTATTCCCGCTATCGGTGTCATTTCGACCGACGGCAAAGGTTTGCCCGCTTCTCTTCATGAACTTCCGCCTCTGTAGGCAGAGGGGCGCATATGAACCAGACGCTCAGTGTCAGAGATGTTTCGGTGCATTATAAAAAGAGGCTGGGTATCAAAAACGCTTCACTGGAAGCGAGAAGGGGAGAGATCGTCGGTTTTATCGGGGCGGACGGTGCCGGTAAAAGTTCGCTGATCCATGTCATAGCAGGAGTGATTCGCTTTGACGGCGAAGTGGTTTACCGGGGCATGGCGTATCACTCTCCGGCAGAAGCGGAAAAGCTGAAAAAAGAGATCGGTCTGATGCCGCAGGGGATAGGTCTGGTACTTTATGAGCGGTTGACGGTCGGGGAGCATCTGGACTTTTTTGCAGATATTCGCAATCTGAAAAAAGATGCCGCATTCAAGGCGTATCGGAAAAAGCTGCTGCATATGGCGGGACTGAGCCGGTTTGTCGATCGGGAAGCGGGAAAACTGAGCGGCGGGATGATGCAGAAACTTTCGCTCATCTGTACGCTGCTGCACCGTCCCAGACTGTTGTTACTGGATGAACCGACGACCGGGGTTGATCCGCTGAGCCGTATGGAGCTCTGGGAAATTCTGGATGACATCCGAAAAAGCGAAGGTGCGACGATTATCGTTACGACTGCCTATATGCAGGAAGCGGCAAAGATGGATAAAATTCTTCTCTTTGACGAAGGGGAGATTATCGCTTCTGGAAGTGTTGCGTCGCTTCTGGAGCGTGTCCGGGAATATACGTACGAAGAGAGTGCGTGTGAAAGCGGTTGTATTTCGTTTGACCGGCGTACCTATGCTTTGTCGCCTTTGCCTGCAAAACATGCCGAACCCACGCTTGAAGCACTCTTTTTTGTCAATGCCCTCCAAAAGGGAAAACAACTCAGCCGTATGCAGATTGCCGGTCGTGAGAGCAGTGTCAAAATACCGGAACTGGTGATGGAAGCAAAAGGTTTGACCAAACGTTTCGGTGATTTTGTGGCAAACGACCGGATCGATATGGAGCTGCGCGGCGGGGAGATTGTCGGGTTGCTGGGTGCCAACGGCGCGGGAAAGACGACATTTATCAAAATGCTTTTGGGGCTTTATCCCATAGACGAAGGCGAACTCTATTTGCTGGGCAGACCGATCAGAAGCGGGAAAGACCGGCAGGCGCTGAAGGCGGAGATAGGCTACGTCAGCCAGCATTTTGCCCTCTACAAAGATATGACCGTACGTGAAAACCTGCGCTATTTTGCCAATATGCACAGGATCGATCCGCAAAAAGCTGCCGGGCGTATCGAAGCCTATGCCCGGGCACTGGGATTTACCGACTATCTGGATGCGTTTCCTTCGGAACTTCCGCTGGGGATCAATCAGCGTTTTTCCATTACGGCGGCACTGCTTCATGAACCGGTGGTGCTTTTCCTGGATGAACCGACATCCGGAGTCGATACAATCGCCAGGGCGCAGTTCTGGGAAATACTGCGTGCCCTCAAGCAGCACTGGGGTATCTCCATACTCATCACGACGCATTATATGAGCGAAGCGGAGTATTGTGACCGGGTTGTCTTGCTGAAAGAGGGGAAAAAACTGGTGGATGAAAGCGTCGAAAAACTGCATGAACTCCACCCCGCTGCGAAGAGTTTCGAAGAGATTTTTCTGGAGTATTACCGATGAAATGGGGTGTGATCCAGGCATATATGCGCAAGGAGTTCACCGAACTTTTCCGCACGCGCCTGATTGTCATGGTCTATCTGATGCCGACGATGATTTTGCTGCTGTTCGGGTACGGGATTCGGATGGAAGTGACCCATGCTCGGCTGATTATTCTCGACTATGACCAGAGCCACTACTCCAGAATGCTCGTTTCCAAATTTGAACACTCCCGATATTTCGATACGACCGTAGCGCAGATGGAAGAGTCCGAGGCGCTGCACCTGATCAAGCAGGCGAAAGCGGATATGATTTTGATTATTCCCTCTTCGTTTGAAAAACGGCTTTTGCATGGACAAAAGAGTGAGCTGGGACTCTTTGTCGATGCGGCATTTCCCACCCGTGCAACGACGATGGAGAGTTATGTCCAGGGTGTGATTTTGCAGGCGGCGAATGAAGTAGGCAATCTCCGGACGGCAAAAGGGATGATCCTCATCAACAACCGCAACCTGTTCAATCAGGCGATGCGGGATGAAAATGCGATGGTACCTGGGTTGATCGGGCTGGTGTTGCTGG
>JALWRO010000217.1:906-4315 GCA_027080605.1 Campylobacterales bacterium | reverse complement strand
CCTGCGCTTGGTCCATCTTTTTTGGTGGCGCCTTCCGGTACGTGGATATGCAAGTCGTAGCGTTTATAGACTTCGTTGACTTTTGGTTCGATCTCTTCCTCTTTCTCTTTGGCGGTTTTGGGGATGAGTTCCGGGTTGATCTCCAGCTTGTGGGTGTCTATGAGTACCTTGACGACGCTGAGTGCGATTCTTGCGGACTCTTTCATGACATCGCCGAGACTACCGGTGAGTTGTAGTGCGCCTTTGCCTTCGATCTTGATCGCTTCGAGTTTCAGGACGTCGCCGCCTACTGCTGTCCATGCCAGACCGTTGACGACACCAACAGATCCCTCGGCAGGTACTGCTTCGATGGCGAAAACCTCTTTTTCCAGATATTTGTGCAGGTTTTTGACGGTGACACTCACTTTTTCGAGATCACTGTTTTCAAGTATCTCTTTGGCGACTTTACGCAAAATCTGCGCAATACGGCGTCTGAGGTTACGTACACCCGCTTCTCTGGTGTAGTTGGAAATCACCAGTTCCAGCGCGCCTTTGGAGATAGAAAACTCCGAGGCTTTTAACCCGTGTTTCTTCAACTCCTGCGGAATGAGGTACTTTCTGGCGATCTCATACTTCTCATCCGGTGTATAGGAGCTGAGGAAGATGAATTCCATCCTGTCACGCAGCGGTGCGGGGATGTAACCCACTTCGTTGGCGGTGGCGATGAAGATCACCTTGCTCAGGTCGATGTTGAAGTTCAGGTAGTAGTCACGGAAAGCGACATTCTGTTCCGGATCGAGGATCTCCAGCAGTACCGCCGTCGGGTCTCCGCGGTGGCTTCTGGCGACTTTGTCGATCTCGTCGAGGACGATAACCGGATCCATCTCTTTGGCTTCGATCAACCCCTGTACGATACGTCCCGGCATGGCGCCGATGTAGGTTCTTCTGTGCCCTCTGAGTTCGTTGACATCTTCCAGACCGCCCAGCGCGATGCGGATCAGTTTGCGTTTCAGCGCTTTGGCGATAGAGTTTGCCAGAGAGGTTTTACCCACACCCGGAGGTCCCGCGAAACAGATAATCTCCCCTTTGACATCTTTCTCCTTGATGCCGCGTTTCTCTTTCAGCTCTTTGACCGCAAAATACTCTTCGATACGCTCTTTCGGTTTGGTCAGAGAGTAGTGGTCTTTGTCGAGCTGTTTTTTCACTTCATGAATATCGAGTTTCTTTTTGGAGTATTTGCCGAATGGAATCTCCAGTACCCAGTCCAGCCATCCCTGAATGAGGTTGGCGTCGGCAGAGTCGGGGTGCATTCTTGCATACCGGTCGATCTGCTTGGAGATCTCTTTGTAGGCATCTTTGCTCATATGCTTTTTGTTGGCTTCCAGCTTTTTGCGGTACTCCTCGATCTCCTCTTCGCGCTGTGTATCGGCGCCCAGCTCCTGCTGAATCTGTTTGAGCTGCTCTTTGAGGAAGTACTCTTTGTTCACCTGCTCGATACGCGAATGGACTTTGGACTTGATTTCACGCTGCAGTTTGCTCGCTTTGATCTCTTCGGTGATATACTCGATGAGTATAAAAAGCCGCTCTTCGAGGCTGGTTTCGGTAAAGAGTCTGTACGCCTGCTCTTTTTTCAGCTTCAGTGTACTGGCGACCAGATCGATGATCCGGTTGGGTTCATGATTTTCGTCGATTGTTTTGAGAAGGTCGGGTGCGAAAAGGTCGCTGCTGGTGGAGAGGGTGCGTATTTTTTCACGCAGTATCTCCAGCGTCGCGTTGACTTTCAGCTCGTCGTACGGTTGCAGTTTGATTGTATCGACGATCGCTGTGAGCGGGTTGTACCCGACCGCTTCGACAATGCGCCCTTTCTCCAGCCCCTGAAAGAGGATTTTGATACGACCGTCGGGCAGGGTGACTTTACGCATGATCGTTCCGATAACACCGGCATCGTAAATATCTTCGAAATCGCGTCCACCTTCATGTCCCGGTTTCGAGGGGACGATCAGCACGAGTGAGTTGTTGTCGAGTGCCATGGTCGCGGCGTCGATATTTTGTTGTTCTGTCAGGAAGACAGGCGATATCATGAAGGGATAGAGAAAAAATTCATCCTCCACGATAACAGGCAGTTTTTGTGGAAAATCTCCATAATGGCTCAATTGCATCTTCCGTTGCTCCTTGTGGTAATCTTAGGGTAATATTTTGCGAAAGAGAGAAGTCTCTGTCGCAACGGGTGTCTCTTTCAGCCAGGAGTTGTCTATTTTCTCCTGGTAATATGCCGCAGCTTTCTTTCTGCCGAGGCGTTTGTAGAGTGAGACGATCTCTTTGTTCAATATCAGTTCCGTCAGATAGAGTTTGGTCAATATCGTATCGACCATCGGATTGTAGAGTGAGTTCGGGAACTTTTCAGTGTAACGGTTCGCTTCCGCAATGGTGTCAAGCAACAGTTTCTGATTGCGTTTGGGATGTTTAAACTCGGAGAAACGCGACTTGATCTTCAGATATTTGAGATACTCGATATTTTTACCGGTGGCAAAACGTTTGATATAGTTGTCCAGATAGAAGTTTGCCATCAGGTACTCATCCTCTTCGAGATGCGCCCGGTAGAGTATCATCATCGCCTCTTTCAGCAGGGGAGACGCGACATGTTCACTGGCAAGTGACGTATAGGCGTCGTCCGCTTTGTCCAGATTGCCCGCGGCAAGCTTTTTCAGGATCTCTTTGTACCAGTATGCCGCCGGTTTGTTATAGGTCTCTTCCTGATTTGTTTTGGAAGCACACCCTCCGAGCAAAACAAGCGCCAGCGCGAAAGCAGCGATATATCGAATTATCATAGGTTTTCTCCTCTAGTCCTCTGTTAGTCGTCTAAAAAGTAAATTATTTTACCTGAATCTATGTTACTTTTCTCTAAAATAACCGATATTGCTGTAAGAACCCTTTCACGTCCGGCACATAAAGTTGCACTAAACGGACTCAAAATACTTTATTTAAGAGATATTATGGTTTTACCAGTAAAAGGTTAACAAAAGGATAACAATGGAGCTTAAAACGGCATCTCCGATTCTCGGATTTGAAAAGATCACAGATTATACACTGAAGCAGATCGACGACTTCTTCTATACCCTGGAAAATGGGGATATTTCGTTCACGCTAATCGATCCGGCGAAAGTGCGTGACTATACGTTTGATCTGCCTGCTGTCTATGCGCAGAAGCTGGAGGCGGACAGAGAGACGCAACTCAAAACACTTGCGATTGTCGTACTGCAAAATCCGATCGAGGAGTCGGTAATCAACTTCCTCGCGCCCGTGGTCATTAACGAAGAGAAAAAGTTGCTGGCGCAGGTAGCGCTGGATGAGCAAAAATACCCCGATTTCGGGCTGGCGGAAAAAATAGGGAGGTATCTCTGATGGAGCAGTTGACGATTGTCGGCAGCGG
>JALWRO010000217.1:0-896 GCA_027080605.1 Campylobacterales bacterium | reverse complement strand
CAGGGGCAGTATGGCGTATGCCGTTTTAATCGGCGGGGCGGGGAAATATGCCGTGGAAGTGGTTGCAAGAGATACGGAGAAACTCGCCTGGCTCAAAGAGGAGTTCGGCGAAAAAATATCTGTTACACCGCTTCATGAAGGGTATGACATCGGCGGAAAGAACCTGATTTTATGTGTCAAACCCCATGCTTTGCAGAGTGTGGCGGAGTTGTTCAGTGGAGAGGCGAACGCACTACTTTCGGTACTTGCCGGAGTGACACTCGAAACACTGAAAGCGGCGGTACCGGCACGCCATACGGTACGCACCATGCCTAACCTCGCGGCGCGTTACGGCAAGTCGATGACCACACTCTGCGGTGATGCGGCGTTTCAGACAGAGGCGATGGAGATTTGCAGCTGTTTCGGGAGGGCGCTTTGGGTCAATACGGAGAAAGAGATCGATATCGCCACGGCGATCGCGGGAAGCGGTCCGGCATATCTGGCGCTTGTCGCTGAAGCGCTGGCGGACGGCGGTGTACATGAAGGATTGAAACGCGACGATGTGCAGATACTGGTCAAAGGGCTTTTTGAAGGTTTCGGCGATCTGCTGGCTCAGGAGCATCCGGCACTGTTGAAAGATGCGGTGATGAGTCCCGGCGGAACCACGGCGGCAGGCTACAAAGCGCTGGAAGAAAACGGTGTCAGAAAAGGGTGTATCGAAGCGGTCGGCGCGGCGTACCAAAGGGCGGTTGCGCTGGGTAAAAAAGAGTAAGGTGAAATAGTATAAAAGAAGCGGGAGTCTCGCAAGACTCCTGAATATGACGCTATTGTTTACAGATTGTGCTCTTTCTTATACTCAAGAATCATTGCATACGCAGCGTATGCAATGATTCTTGAGTATAAGAAAGAGCACAATC
>JALWRO010000216.1 GCA_027080605.1 Campylobacterales bacterium | reverse complement strand
CGGTGGTAGAGTCATGGGACAACGGCAAGCCGATCCGTGAAACACTCAACGCGGATATACCGCTGGCGATTGACCATTTTCGTTACTTTGCGAGTGTCATCCGCGCGGAGTCGGGCAGCGTGACCGATCTGGATGCCGCAACCGTTTCGATGGAAATTCATGAACCGCTCGGTGTGGTGGGGCAGATTATTCCCTGGAATTTTCCGTTGCTGATGATGGCGTGGAAAGTGGCGCCGGCGATTGCAGCGGGCAATGCAGTTGTTCTCAAGCCTGCGGAGCAGACACCGGTTTCAGTTATGGTCTGGGTCGATATGGTCAAAGAGGTTATCCCGGCGGGTGTGGTCAATATTGTCAACGGGTTCGGTCCTGAAGCGGGTAAACCGCTGGCAACGCATCCGGATATCAAAAAGATCGGTTTTACGGGTGAGACGACAACCGGACGATTGATTATGCAGTATGCGTCGGAAAATATTATTCCCGTGACGCTGGAGCTGGGCGGTAAATCTCCAAATGTCTTTTTTGAGAGTGTGATGGCAGAGGATGACGCTTTTCTGGACAAAGCGATCGAAGGGTTGGTACTCTTTGCATTTAACCAGGGCGAAGTCTGTACCTGTCCTTCACGTGCGCTGATTCAGGAGAGTATTTACGACGAGTTCATGAAACGTTGTCTGGAGCGTATTGAACAGATCAAACTGGGCAATCCGATGGAAGCGGAAACCATGATGGGAGCGCAGGCGTCCAAAGATCAGTTTGAAAAGATTTTACACTATATCGATATTGGCAAACAGGAAGGTGCGGAATTGCTTGCGGGTGGTGAAAAGTTTGACAATCCTGCCCATCCGGAAGGTTTTTATATCAAGCCGACGGTTTTCAAAGGCAACAACAAAATGCGCATTTTCCAGGAAGAGATTTTCGGTCCGGTGCTGAGTGTAACGACCTTTAAAGATGAAGAGGAAGCGCTGGAGATCGCCAACGATACACTCTATGGACTGGGTGCGGGTGTCTGGTCGCGTGATGTGCATCAGGTACACAAAATGGCGCGGGGTATTCAGGCAGGGCGTGTCTGGGTCAACTGCTACCATCTCTATCCATCTCATGCCTCTTTCGGTGGATACAAAAAATCGGGTATCGGGCGTGAAACACACATGATGATGCTCAATAACTACCGCCACACCAAAAATATACTACAGTCGTTTGACAAAAATGCACTGGGATTCTTTTAATGGCGTACAAAAGAGTAGATGTTACCGATAAAGCCAAAGAGATCATCGACCAACTCCGTGCCGAGCACGGAGAGTTGATCTTTCACCAGAGCGGCGGTTGCTGTGACGGTTCGGCGCCGATGTGTTTTGCCAAAGGGGATATGCTGCTGGGCAGCAGAGATATCAAAATAGGCGAAATCCACGGGTGTCCCTACTATATGGCGGAAGATCAGTTCGAGTACTCTAAACATACCCATACGACGATCGACGTTACAGAGGGCAGGGGATCGAGTTTTTCTCTGGAAATTCCTCTGGGTGTGCGGTTTATTGCTGTTTCAAGGCTGTTTACAGAAGAGGAAGAAAAAGATCTGGAAGCGGTGGAGTATCCTGAATAATATTTAGTCGGTGTAATAAAATATAGATGAAAGTTGAAAAAAATGAGAGGGATCTTAAAGGAGGCGAAAAGACCCCTCTCTCAGACTGTGATGAATGACTTTCTTGGCTGTCCTGTTACTACTTTATTTCGTAACAGTGTAAGTATAACCAAATAGGAGTAAAATTATCCTTTTAATTTTAAATTAATAAATCTATATAAGACAATTTTTATCTTTTAAGATTTTTTTTGCTGTGACTTGATCAGCTCCTTCAACTCTTCAATATCCTCTTTGGTCGCCAGTCCCATTTCACTGACTACTGCTTTGATCTTCTCTTTCAGTTTGTCTTCGATGTCACTCTTCTCCTGCTGCGCTTTATCCTGGACTTCATCGACAGTTTTGAGTATTTCCTCTTTGGAAGCGTTCGCTTTTTGGAAAATATCGTTAAATTCGTCTGAAAACTTGTCTTTGATAAGCAGCATGACGCCGAGAGCTTTATATAAAAGCTCTTTGTCGTCCTGTGGTGGTGGGGTGTTGTCTGATTTTTTCGGCATCAGTTCTCTACGTAACAAAACTTATATCCGCGTCTGCGGATTGTCTCGATACACTTGATACCGAGGTTTTTGTCCAGTTTCTGACGAATAGCATTGATGGAGGTCTCGACCACATTCGGTGTGATGAACTCCGGCTCTTCCCAGATGGCATTAAGGAGACGATCTTTGGAGATGACCTGGTTCTTATGCTCGGCAAGATAGACGAGGATGTCGAAAGGCTTTCCTTTGATCTCGATCTCTTTGTCTTTATAGGAGGTTCTCTCCTGTCCGATGTCGATTGTCAGTTTACCGATCTTGATGCGATTGTCGATCGTGCGTCTCAGCTTCGCTTCGACACGCGCACAGATAATATCCGTATCGAACGGCTCTTTGATGAAATCGTCTGCACCCGCTTTCAGAAATGCGATCTCTGTCTCTTTGTCGTCTATGACCGAGAGGATAATCAACGGTACTTTGAGATTCTTGGAAATTTTCGTAATAAATTTTTTCGTTTTGTTATACTCAAGATCGTAATCTAAAAGTATGAGATCGTAATTTCTGAATCTCAGGAAGTTCGAGCTATCGTCAATATCGTACGATTCGTCCACAATAACCCGTAAATTAGTAGCGATTGATCGGGATAAATCTTCACCGACACCTATTGCTAAAATTCTCATTCTGATCCTTAGCTAATTTTTTCTTAAAGTTCAAGCGACAAATTTAGCAGAAGTTTCTTTAAAATACCATTTATTATGAAGTTTAATATTTAAAATCAACCACTTTTGTGTCCGAAATCACGGTTTTGATGTATTTCAGGACATCCAGGTGGTAAGGATGGGTGGCATACGCCGCTAAATCCTCTTCATTTTCAAAGACGGTGACAAGTGCGAGGTCATAGGCTCTCTCACTCTCTTTGAAGTTGATACCCACTTCGATATCTTTCAATAGATCGATATGATCTTTGAGTGAACGCAGCTTTTCCTGAAGCTCTTTTTCTACTTCCGGATTCTTATCTTTTAGTTTAAAAAATACAATATGTTTCACCATTTTGATAACTCCTTCTTATGATTTCAATATCTAAGCTTAAAGCAGAATCTCTGCTTCATCCGGCGTAATTGTAACATATTTCGAAAAGTTTTTTGCCAGTTCGTTTCGGTTGATTTTATGGTTCGCGCTGTTATAGAGATTCTCTTCGAGCTTTTTAATGATGACATCCAGCTTTTCCGACTTGCCACTGTAGGGCAGCAGCAGGGCAAGCAGGGCTTTGTCATTTTTCGCTTTTTTGATTTTGGTTTCGACGGGGTATTCTGCTTTGGTGGCACCGAAGATCTTTTTGCGCTGCAGCCAGAGAGTTGTGAGCAAAATACCTACCAGAAAACCGCCGATGAGGGTAGCGATCCAGAGCTTTCCGCTTTTGCCGGTTTCAGCGGCAGGCAGGTTTGTTTCTCTCTTTTCGAGTCTGGCAGTGGAAAATGCGGCTTTTTTGCCGAGGACTTGTATTTGTATAGGTTCTGTTTTGACAGTGGTGACTTTTTTGCTCTTGCTGTCGAAGTAGGTGAGCGAGAGCGAGGGGATCGTAAAGTTACGGTCGGCGATGAATGCAAACTTTTGTGTCAATACCGCTTTTTGCACCCCTTTTTCAAAGTGTGTACGGCGTTTGGCTTTGTCGGCATAGACGGCGGCTTCGTCGGAGGTGATGGTAAAGTCGTCGATATCTTCGATGTTGCCGTTGCCTGTAACGGTCACGGTCAGGTTGACGGGTTCATTTGCTTTGGTGACGTTTTTATCCACTTTTGCGCTGATGTGATACTCTCCAAACAGGGTGACATTGTCGGGCAGAGGTTTGACGTTGACGGTGAGGTTGTTGGAAAAGATACTCTTCCACTTGACACGGTCGAAACGCAGTGTGTTGCGCTGGTTGCTTTTGAGAATACCGATATCCATCCGGGCGGGTTCGATCTCGATCTTTCCGGTTTTCTGCGGTGTGATAATGTAGTCGAGATGGTAGTGGTGGTAGCCGTTTTTGATGATATTGGGTACATCTTTGCCCGCTTTGGTCCAGAAATCATGAAAGGTCGGGGGTGCGAAGTTCGCTTCGGCGACCTGAATGTCAATGGGGTATTTGAAAAGAAAGGTGATTTTGATCGGTTCGCCGATATAGGCGTCGGTTTTGTCGGCTTGCATGGTAAAACTAAACTTTGGTTTCGGTG